>JAUNMD010000011.1:9884-15481 GCA_030531915.1 Pseudomonadota bacterium | reverse complement strand
GTTCAAAGTTCAGAGTTCAAATAATGTGTGCGCCAAATGGCGCACAGGTTTATTTACTGGATTGCTTCGTTGCACTCGCAATGACAAGGGGACTAGCTGGTGTGTCGCCTGCGGGCTTGCGCCCTTGCCGCATCCTGCGCTTCGCTTGGATTCATTGCGAGCAAGCGTAGCGAGGCGCGGCAATCCAGTTTTATACAATGTTGCGCGCAGCGCACAAAATTTGAATTTTGGTGTTTGAGCTTTTCTGGTGCGGGCAGGGGGACTTGAACCCCCAAGGTTTGCACCACAGCATCCTTAGTGCTGCGCGTATACCAATTCCGCCATGCCCGCTGAAAATCACCCATATTCTTATCAACAAGTGGTTTGTTTTTCAACAGTTTTTGTGATATTATATGCGTGAAAGTAATAAAGGTAAGGATTTTTATATGGCAAAGTTTCCATCGTTTTTGTTGCGCGCGGCGGTTGTGGCCGCTGTGCCTGTTGCGGCAAATGCCGCCGGAACATACTATACCGGTAACTATCAGTCGCCCCAGACGCGCTATTCCACGCAGTCGTATGCGTCACGCTATAACAACACAACCCAGACCAGAAATTACAACACGGGCAATTCATCGTATGCGTCGTATTCTTCGTCGCGTCCAACGGTTGGTACGCGTACAACACAAACAACCGTGGCACGCGGTCAGACGCAAAGCGCATCTCAGGTTGCCACCAGCGGCACAAAAAAGCAGGGATTCTGGCTGGATGCCGGCATCTCGCACGAGGTTGCCCAATGGCAATTCGAAATGAAGGAATCCAAGTCGATTTTGCACTATGACAATATCGGCTGGAATGTTCTGGACGTGCGTGGTGGGTATGCATTTAACGCCGGCAAGACCAAGATGCAAATTGATGCCGGATTCAAGTACGGAATGCAGTCCGGTGAAAACACCATGGTTGACGACGATATCACCAATGGTGGGTATATTTCGGACATATTCTTTGTCGATGCAAACGGCAATGGTCAATATGACGATGGCGAAGAAATCACAGGAACTCAGGACGGTCATGCGCTGTCTGTGGGCAAGAGCGACGGCGGCAATATGTACGGGTTTAACGCCGGATTTGGGTTGACTGATTTCTTTCAACTGGGGTCGGTAAAATTCACACCATCGATTGGGTATCGCTATTTGAAATACAAGTTGGAGACCAAGAATAATCACGGTTTGGCGGTGGATTCTTATACGTGTTTCAATATCAATGGTGAAACGCAATGTGACCCGGTTCTGATTTTCCCGATTGGCAATATCAGTTCTGTGCCAACACGCGATAATCCGTATAATTATATCCAAGTGCCTGCGGGGGCAACGTTGGTAAATACCGCGGGGACATTCTATTATTCTCAACCTTCGGTCAGCCATTCGTACGAAGTTGAATGGTCGGGCCCATATTTGGCGATGGATATGGATTACCAAATCAATAACAAGAACGCCGTCAACGGTCGTTTCGAACTGGGATTGCCGGGGTACACATCGACCGGTGACCAGCCGTATCGTTATGACTGGGCGCACCCAAAGAGTGTCGAAGACAAGGCCAGCATGGGCAGTGCGTATCACTTGGGGTTGGGTGCAAATTGGTTGACAGCGTTGACAGATACTGTATTCTTGACGTTGGGACTGACGTATGATTATTACAGTGTCAGTGATGCGGACGCGAAAACGTATCTGAATGCCAACTATTACGAAACCGAATTGTCGCGTATCAAAAATGGTGGAACGTATACCGTCAATGGGTACGAGGTAAATTATGGCACAGGTTATTCGTCGGACGAAGAAATGTTGGCCGGCAGTGCCGCCGCACGTTCGATTATGGCGTTAAAGGAAAGTTGCCCAGGGTGGACATGCAGTGTCAAGAGCGAGATTAAATCGTTCTATAAATCAATGGGTATTCGCGTTGGTGTCAATGCAAAGTTCTGATTGTAAATGGTAGTGTGATATGAAAAAACTGGGGATTATTTTTGCTGGGGCTGTGTTGGCGTTGTCGGGAATTTCGGCGCATGCCGCCGAATTGTCTGGCACGGCATCGGTCAGTATTACCAGTGACACGTCCGCGTCGGCGAAAAATATCGCCATGGACGAGGCCCGTCGTCAAATCATCGTCGACAGTTTGTCACACTATTCCATGCCAGATCAGTTGCGTGCCGCGGTGGCGGATGCCAAGAACAGCGAATTGACTAATCTGATTGCGTCGTCTGAAATTTCGGGGGAACGACAATCGGACACGACGTATTCGGCAAATATTACAATGACGATTGACCGCGGTTTGGCGCGTACATGGCTGAATGCGGCGGGGGTTCAGAATTGGTTGCCGGATGATGCGTCTGGGGACAAATTTATTGTTGTGGCATATGTGTCTGATCCGATTGCGGATTGGGTCGGGTTACAGGAAATCGCTCGCAATGAAAAACTGGATTTGTCGACCAAGTATATGAATAATGGTCAGGTTACGATTGAATTGCCTGTGGCGCGTCGTGGTGAATTTACGGCGGCGGTGCGCGGGGCGGGCTGGCGTTATTCTGATAATGATGGCGTTTTGCGCATTTGGAAATAATATATTAAATATCAAAAGGTGATATGGTGAAAAAAATATCTGCGGTTTTGTTGGGGCTGTTTATCATGCCGTGCGCGGCGTTTGCAGATGATGCGCCGGCGTCAAACCAAACGTTGAATTTAGATGTGCGTCGCATTGGACTGGAATTGTCAAAGACAACGGTTTCTAATGCGCGTGAATATGCGGATTCGCCGGTGTCGGCCCTGAACGCGTCCAGTCAGGATTATATCAAGGGCGTGTTGGACACGGTTTTGGAATATAATAAAAACAAATTCAAGTGGGACAATGGTTTGTTTGCCGAATATGGCCGCACGACATTGCGCCCGTATAATGGGCCAACCACAACCGACCAAAATGCCGATAAAATCACACTGTCCAGTGATTTGTCATACGCATGTTGGGATTTTGTGGGGCTGAAACTGGGCCCAACGGTTCGTGGTGCGTATGATACGCAATTTCGCGATAATTCGGACGCCCCGCGTCAGAATATTATTCGTACCAGTGCCGGTATTTCATTGTTTGATCACAAGATTTTGAAGACGCTGTATGTCGCGGGCCTGTACGAATATGACTTTACATACGCGGGCGCGCAGACCAGCAAGGACGGTATGGAAGCCGGCTGGCGCGCAGAATACGAAATTCGCGATGGGGTAAAGTTTACCACCAACGGGTATTATCGTGAATACTTTGAATATTCTGATTATGTGCCAACCGATTTGCGTCGTGATTTGTCGGCGGTTGTGCGGTTGGATACAAACCTGTGGGGAAACCTGACCATGGGCCCATATGTAAAATATCGTTTGGCCAAGGCACGCGGTGCGGACGTCTATGGCAGCAATTTTATGATGGGTGTTTCGTTTAATTATATCAACAAATTTAATCTGATGTAATATGTCGCGGCCGCGGCAATATGTAACGGCGTAACTACTGAATAACCGTGAACTTTGCGGAATTGCCGCCGCCATCACTGGTGGCAATGCGCACGATGTGTTCCCCCATTGGAACGGTGTGCGTCATTGGCGCACCAGACGTGGTTGTACCGATAATTTCATCGTCCAAGAACCAGAATATTTTTGCATCACGCGTCGGTGCGATTGCCTGAAACGTGATTTGCGTCGCCGTGCCACCATCGGTAATTACGATGTTTGTTGCGTCGGCGGGGCTGACGATTGTTGGTGTCGCATCGTCTGCAATATCGTCCAGATTGCAATTTGGCATATATGGGGGTGGGGTGTTGCGGCGAATGCCCGCGCGCGCAAACATGTCCAGAAATTCAGAATCCCAAAATTCATATACTGCCGTATGTGTCGTTTTCGGATTCGCGTTGCACGCACGCAGGCCCGTCTGATTATCAATCGGAATCGCGCGGTACACACTGGACGTGTCAATGGGTGACACGCCGGGGATAAAGTACGATTTTACAACGTGTGGGCAATATGGGCCGGCAATGCCGCCCACGCCATCGCACATATCAATTTGGGCAATGTTCATGTCGCCCCGCAAGAAATTATTATTCTGTACCGGTTGTCCGCGCGCGGCATCATATTTTATGACTGTGTCCGCCAACGCAAAATAGATTGGCGCGGCAACGCGTGCGCCCGAGAATGCGTTGTTTGGTGTGCCGTCAAAATTACCAACCCACACGATTAAAACATAGTCGCCAAATATTCCCGCCGTCCATGCATCGCGAAATGACGAAGATGTTCCTGTTTTCCAATAGTGTCGTACGGGTGATGTGGTGCGCTTGGTAAATGGAATGTGCGTTGTTGGCGCGACCCCACGTGCCAACATGTCCAGAACCAGAAAGTTTGCCTCGGGCGACAAGATTTGTGCGTCGCGTCGCATTGGGGCGGACAATTCCGAACGGATGTCGTATTTTTTTCCCAGATTTGCAAGCCCTGTATATATTTGTGCCAGTTCCAGCATCGAGACCTCGGCACCGCCCAGTGCGATGGAAATGCCATAATGATCCGGTGATTTCAGGTTGTCGATGCCATATTGGGCCAGCAAATCATAGAAGTTTCGTACGCCGATTCCACGCACCAGATTTATTGCGGGAATGTTGCGCGAATGCGTCAGTGCCGTGTGCGCCAATACTGGGCCATAAAATTCGCTGTCTGAATTTTCGGGCGCGTACACGCCAAAGTTGATTTTTGCGTCGCGCAGCAGTGTCATACCGTGAATCAGACCGCGGTCTGCGGCGGCGGCATATATCAATGGTTTCAGTGTTGACCCCGGACTGCGCCGTGCCAGAACCCCATCGTTTTCACCATAAATTGATTTATCAAAATAATCAGCCGAACCGATATAGGACAAAATTTCCATTGTCTTGTAATTGACCAATATTGCGGCGGCATTTGTTACACCACGGCTGCGTCGTGCGTCAATCTGGGCGGTAAGTGTTCGTTCCATTTGTTTTTGTAAATTTATGTCCAGCGTTGTCGTGACATATGAATTTCGCGCCCCAATGTCTGCCCAGTAATTACTGTGGCGTGTGATTTCGCGCTGGGTAAAATGTGGGGCGTGGAATGGCAAATCGCGCGTGCCGTGCACATTCAGTGGCATCGCCGCCAATGTCATCAGGTTGCCATCATCGCCATATGCCGCAATCCAACGCCGAACCAAATCTGCGCGCATTGTCATAATATTGTGCAGACCGGTTTCGGTATTCAATCCGCGTTTTACGGGATTTTGGGGAATGGTGGACAGGGTTATTGCCTCGATAGTGCTGATGTCGCGTGCGGGGCGTTGAAAGTATATTATTGATGCGGCACCGATGCCCTCTATGTTTCCGCCATATGGGGCTAGATTCAAATATGCTTGCAAGATTTCGCGTTTTGAATGAAATGCGTCGATATAAATCGCCGCGGCAATTTGTACCAGTTTTCCGCCCGCGCGCCGTGTGTCCAAGCCATACAGCATTCGCGCAACCTGCATTGTGATGGTGGATGCGCCGGCGGGGTGTGATGCACCACGCACCCAATTTATTGTGGCACTTGCCAGTGACA
>JAUNMD010000011.1:2520-9874 GCA_030531915.1 Pseudomonadota bacterium | reverse complement strand
ACTGGGTTTACCCCCGGGTGATACCAGAAATATTTATCTTCGTATAAAACGGTGGCGCGGACAACGTCTGGACTGATTTCGGCCAGCGGTGTGAACAGGCGATATTTATCGTCCGCCGTCAGTGTCATGCGCATCAGCGCGCCATTACGGTCATAATACGCGCGGGAAAAATGTGTGTCTGATAACAGGGGCGGAATAAAGAACAGGCGTACAATCCAATACACCGCAACCAGCCCAAATATGCAAATATACGTCGTTTTGTGACGACGTATATGTTGCGCAATGCGGTTAAACCATCTGTTATTTTTCGCCATTTGAAACCGTGAATGTGTCGGTCGCACCGGTTGCATTTACCGATGGATTATACATAGATTCGGCATGAATTGGTGGAACACTGAATGTGCCCGCGGCGGTGACGTCGGCGGTGTATTCAAATGTTGCCGATGCACGGGTCAGGTCGGTAAATATTACAACGCGATCTTCGCGAATCTGGGCAAAGTTTTGGTCGCCCGTGACCGTGCCGTCAACCGAAAATCCCGCTGGTAACAAATCAGTGATTGCAACGTTCTGGATTACGTCGCCACTGCGTGCACGTGCAAAGATGCGAACCGTGATTCTGTCGCCGATATTGGCGGACGTGACGCGTTCACCGTTTTCATTGTAATATTCGCGCGACACGGAAATACCGTTGCTGGATTCGGTGGCCACGCGTGGGTAACCCGTCTGAACCAATGCGTAATACAGGCCGTCCGTGCGGTCGCATTTTTCACACTTGATGTCAATCGCGGTGGCGTCCGCCGGAATGTCAAATACCTGGGCGTCGCCCGATGTTGTGCCCGTGATGTCGGCGTCATTTGCCGAAACCGTGACCGCGGGCGTGGTCGTGGCGGCGTGCGTGCCAACCAATGCCAGTGTCGCCATTGCCGATGTGTATGACGAATAATCGCCACCTGCAACGTATTCTGTGACACTGTCTGGGGTTGACGCCGCGGCATCAAAATACCGACGGTTGATAAAATTATACATTGCGTCATTTGCAACGTTATTGTCATACATTGACACATATTCAAACTTTGGCGATGTGGTGCGGTATTGCGCAATCAGTTTGTTCGCTGCATCATCTTGCTGCATCATTTTATATGCGGCGGCGACGTATGCGCCGGAAATTGTGCGCTGCCAATTCTTGATATTTTTGTCCGCATATTCTTGGAACAAATTGATGTAATTTGTCGTGATGTAATCGTTTTGTGTTATGACAAAGATTGCGCGCGCAACCGCCGCGGCATCGTCGTTGCTTTCAATCGGTGTGCCGGCGAAATCACGCAGGAATCCAATCGCGCGACCCAACATATCCTGTGGTACATTGAATCCCGCGTCGCGTGCCAGTGTCAGGAACTGGGCGACATATGCGGTCGTCTGGACATTGGTGGCGGTCGCAGGTATTGGGAAATTATCGGTTGTCGCCCACAATTCAAATGCGCCGTTTATATTCTGACGCGATTGTAACTGGCGAATTGTTTCGGCAATTTTCGCGCTGGATTCATCGAAATTTGTTCCCAGCGTGTCATCGTTTGGCGCAATGACATATGGCAACGTGCGCGATACCAGTTGTTCTGTGCACGGAAATTCATAGTGCGCCAGATACTGAACCAACGGACGCGCCAGCACACTTGCGCGTGGCGACACGTACAATGTGCGTGCGGAAAATTCCGGATACATATCAATATGGAAACCGCGGATTTTTGCGGTTCTGGAATTTATTGTGCCACTGTGCACGCGTGTTTCAAACGTTGTTATTGGACGCACGGACAGGGCCGCCGTGGCGTTTGCAACCCCAGATGCGTCGTTCGCGCCGGTAATTGTGGCATTTAATTTAATGTCGGCATTGCCCAACACGTCGCCAACACGAACAGATGTCGTGAAAACATTTTCGTTGTTTTCAGGAACGGCTATTTTGCCGGTCGTTGCCGCCGGTATCAACCCATTCGACGTTGACAATGAAATGTTTGCGGTTGCGTTTGCGCCACTGTGCGCGACCTGATTTGATACAACCGCGCCAATGTCGAACGTGTCGTTTGGGGCCGCCATCAATGGGGCGGACAGTGTAATCATAACCGGTGATTGGACGCGAACGCTGGCGTCTGCACTGCCCACGGCGGTGTTATTCGCGGCAACCGCAAATACGCGCACCGCGCCGTTAAAGTATTCTGGCAAATCAAATGTGATTTCGCCCGACTTGCCGGCCTTGGCATCGATAATGCCCGAATAGAACGCAACCGGTGGCAACGTGCGGCGGCCAAATGGGTTGCTGAGTGTCATGCCGGCGTCAATGTCTGGTTCGAAATCGCCACCCCCGGTTTTCGCAAATTCGCGCAGGATTTTGTATTCTGGCAACAACAGCGACAGTGTCTGGTACGTGGAAACCTGTAACGCGGCCTTTTTGAAGAAGTATGCCAACGGACGGGGCAGGTCGTATTTTGCAACCTGTAAAATGCCGGTGTTTATGGCGAATATCATCAGGCGCGCATCACGGTCTGATTCATATTTAATTGGTAATTTATGGTCACGCACGACGTCTGGCGTGGTCAGTTTAACGTCAATTTTGCGGCCATCGTTTTTAACCGCAAATGGCACAACGGCGTACGCGTATGGTGGTGTGAATATGTCGCGGCTGGTGATGTTACGCACAAACGATACGTTGATGTAACCCGTTCCTTCGAATCCATCGGGCAGGGTGATTTGCTGAACCGATGTCGTGGTTGTGGCGTTGAACCATTTATATGCATACACACGGTCGCGTTCAATCGTAATCAGGCCCGCGCCGGTGTACGGTGCGGTAATGCTGACGTCGATTTTGTCGCCCGCGGCAAACGCGTTTGATGACAATTTGATTTTCAGTTCGGCGTTGGTGTCGGATTTCAGTTCGTTGTTTTCATTCCCAGCAACAAAGTATTCTATGTTTGCCAAAATGCGTTCCGCTGAATCCAGAATCTGGACAAAATATGTGCCGGCGTTTGCAGTGTCCAGTTTGATTGTTTTGCCATCTGTTGCGATATCTAATGCGTTTTGGGTGATTACTTTATCACGGGTGACGGTTTGATATTTATAGTATCCACTGTAATCCTTGACCAAACTGGTCAGGTTTTCGCGGTGCACCGTCCGAATGGTCAGGTTGTCCGCCGCCGCGACCGCGCCAGTGTGGTCAACCGCAACCAGTTTGACATTGCGTGCCACCCCGCGTGCGATGTATTTCAAATCGCCATCGGCGTGATAACCAACCAAGTATTTTGCGTTTGATACGCGCGCGGTTGTGGTTGTGCGAACACTGCGACCCGACGCAGATTCAAATCCCGCGGTTGTCAGTTTCAGCATGTATGTGCCATCTGGGATTACATCGTCAAAATTGATTGAAATTGTTGCCACGCCGTTTTCGTCGGTGTGCGCGTCGGGCATATTTGCCGTAAACGTTTGTGACGCGCGCGCCGTCCCATCGGCCAGACCCGTGCCCGAAATAAAGTTTGGTGTGAATACATAATCAGGAAATGCGTCAAATGTAAAATTCGTTGGGGTCAGTGTTGCAGACGCTGTAATACGTTTGTCTGTTGCCGCGGTGCCGAATAAATTACGCAGGGATACATTCGCACGCATACCGTCGGCCGAAATCCAACCGTCTGTGTCGCCACCAGCGATGGTTGTGGTGATTTTCATATTATCTGGGACAAAGTCCGCAACGCGGAATGTTGCCACCCCCAGTGACGTGTCAATGCGCCCGCGATTGTCCAATGAATACAGGCGAACCTGCCATTCGCCAGTTGTGGCGGTGGTGGGAATTGTATATTTAACGTCGAACATTCCGTCGCCCGCCAGTGTGAATGTTTTGGTCAATGCGTCGCGCCCGCGTGGATCGGTGATTTCGGCGCGTACGGGAATCCCCGCCAGTGCCTTGAACGATTTGTTCTTGACAATGCCGGCGGCAATCATATCTTCGCCTGCGCGGTAAATGCCGCGATCTGTAAAGACAAATGCATTCAGTGGGGTTGCGCCATAATAATGTTCGCCGTCGACATCAAATTTGGAGTAATCAACCATCGGTGCGTTTGCATTGTATGGAATAAATGAAACATCGTCGTCACGGCGCGCAACAATCGCAACAGGTTCGCGCGCATCGCGATATTCGTTCCATGACAGTTCTGGAATATCGGCGCGACCGTCGTCATCGGTACGTCCCGCCCATACGGCGTTACCATTGCGCCCCAGCACGTTTACTTCGGTATCGGCGGCGGGTGTGCCATCAGACAGATTTACCACAAACAGTGTGGACGAATTGTTCTGATTTTCCTTGCGTATAATTCCTAAATTGGTCAGCAGAATCAGGCGACGGTCGCTGTACTGTGCGGCGGTGGCGTCGGGGGCAACCTGAATTACAAAAATGCCGGTTTTATCGCCGTGCGTTCTGTCCAGATATGCGCCCAAATCAATCGACGCATAGTTAGTTTTTGTCATAGATGGGTCAGAGAATGGAATTGTTTTACGGAACACAACCGCCATATCATCAACGCCAAATGACCAGCCCTTGAATTTTATGTTTTCAGAAAAGATATTATATGTCTGGGAAATCAAGTGATTGATTTCAGATGATTTAACCTTTGACAAATTCACGTATGCGGCGGTTGCGCCCCCACGTGCCATAATGCCCAGTTTTTTATCACCCGCCAGTGATAATAACGCGCCACTGCCGGCGATTTTTACCGTGCGCACGGGATATGCAACGGGCAAAACGCGTGACGCGCCGTTTTTGACATAAAACCCAGATGTGGATTCAAAGCCGGACGCAACGCGCACGAAAATAAATCTGTTTGCGGCGGACACATCGTATGAAAAAGCGTATTGATACACACCCGTTGGATTTACAAACGGAACAAGTTTTGTTTGAATCTGTTTTGCACGCGCAATCACGTCAGGGGTGATTTCGTCGTCCGCCCATTGATGTGGTGTTTCGTCTGATTTTTCATCATCGGTTTTGTATTCTGGTAACAGGTAAATCTCAACATATTTGCCCCAGTCCGTATTTGCCGCAGCGGTTGCGGTCATATTCACCAAGACCAACTGTTGCGCATTGCCGTTTTTATCGTCGGCCGCGGTGGTTGTGATATCAGATACTTTGAATATGTTGTCGGCGGCGGCAACGGTTGCGTGTGCGGTCAATTTCTGGGTCGCGCCATTGCCGGCGGCGGGCGCAACGCGATTTAATTTCAGACGGATAATCTGGTCGTCATTTGTGATTTGTACGGGGGCGGTTGTGATTACGGCCGTACGGCGGAATTTATCAAACTTTACCGTAAAGTCTAATTTGGACCCGTCCAGTTTGACGGTCAATTTATCGTCAAATTCCGTTGTCACAATCGGGTAATTAAATGATATGACGGCAACGCCAACCACAGATTTTTTTGCATTTGAGGCGGGGTACAGGTTGAAGCTGTCCATCGTGGCGGCGACGGGCGGTGTTGTGAATGAAATCGTTTTGTCGTCAATCGCAACGTCTGAATTTACCAGATTGTCCGCAACGCGTACGGTGAAACGCGTGTCGGCGGGCCAATCGGCGTCGGGCGTGAATGCCAATTCATCGCCACCCCCGCGCAGTGCCCACGTGCCAGGCACAAATGGACTGATTTTGACGCCTGCTGTGATATCGTTGTTTGTTGCGTCGGGACGCAGGGCCTGATTATATGGGCCGGATGACCAGTTATACGAAATAACCAATGGCTGAATGCGCGCCAATGTGCGGGCATTGTTCACATCGGGAATATTGTCAGATGTGAACATTACATTATTTGTATCGGTAAATGTTGCCGCGGTTGGGGTGTTAAATGTTGTGTGCATTTTTGTCGCCGCGTCATCACCGCGACGCAGTGCGATAAATGCAAATGCGCCCGCGATAATTGCAATCGCGCACGCGACCAGCGCAATTCTGCGCACTGAAAACAATTTACGTTTTGGATTCTTGGTATTTTTGCGGTACTGCTTTGTTGCCATGGTATAAAAATCCCCTTCCTGTATTGCAGGTGTATTTTAGATGGCAAATAGTGAAAAGACAAGTAAATATGTTAAATTTTTCTGGGGCTGTGGTGGGTTAAAATTCCAGTTTCCATTTGCCCACGATAAACAGTTCATCTGTGCCGTATGGATTGTCGACAAAACCAACCGTCAAGAATTTGTATTTCCCCGTAAATTCAACCGATGGGCGCGCAACCAAATCGATGGTGTAATCATTAAAAACTATTTCGCCACCCGCCGCGCGTCCCGTGGGCAGGCGCAACGTCATGTTTCCGCCAATTATGGTGTCTGGGATTGCGGCGGCAACAGTAAAATCACCAATGTTTGCGCCAAACGCAACCGATGCGGTCGTGATGTCAGATGTGCCTGTTATCAGCGAGTTTTCATTCGTCTGGACGCGGGCAAATCCGATTGTGGACGTCTGGAACAGTTCGATATTATGCCAATCCCACGTGTTGGTTGTGCCGATAAAACTGATTAAATTACGATTGGTTGTGCCCAGTGCGCCGTCGGTTGGCAAAATGTCCATTTCGCGCAGTCCAAATTCGATATTGCCGGTACGAAATGCCGCGATATTATTACTGCGCAGGTGTCGCCACCCGATTGAGGGATTCTGGACAGATATATTTTTACCCAAATCGGCATTAAATGCACGTCCGTATGCATCAACAAATGCGAATTTCGGGTTTGCACTTTTGATTTTGTGTGCAATTTGTCCCGATGCGCGCGCGGCGGACAGTGGTTGTGTTGCGCCATTGTCCAGTGGAATCAATTCCGCACCCACGGGGCGGGTTGCACGTTCCAAATCCAACATGCCGTGTCCATAGATTGGGTCAATGCCATCTGCGCCCAAATCGCGTGCGGTTTCAAATAACAGCGATGTAATTTGTGATGCGGTCATGTATGGGAATGCCTCGCGCAGGACGGCGATTGCCGCCGATACGATTGGGGTGGCAAAACTTGTCCCCGCGGCAATGGTTTTTCCGGTGCTGAGTGTCCCAGGGGCGGTTATGCACCAATTCATTGTGATGCCGCATGCATTACTGTAATCGGCCAATGCGCCGGTTGTATCGTCATATGCAACGACATTTATAAAGTGTCCGTCCAATTCCGGCATAACGACGGGCAGGGCGGACAGGGCACTGGATTGGCTGCTGCCGTCATTACCCGCCGCCCATACGAAAATCGCGTCGCGTTGGGTTGCGGCATCTGATATTTGATTTACGAAATTGGAATCGGTCAGTTGCATCAGTTGGTGGCGTGATTTCAACTGGGTTGCGCGCATTTCAACAGACCAACT
>JAUNMD010000011.1:0-2510 GCA_030531915.1 Pseudomonadota bacterium | reverse complement strand
GTGTGGGCGCGGGCGATAACGTCGCCAATTTCGGAAAATGGTATAAAGTCCATATTTGCGTCGGCGATTTTATATTCACGGACGGTGGCGTTTGGTGCAACCGCGCCCGATGCAAATGCCGCGACCGTTTTTCCGTGCCACGTGTCTGGGCCGGCGTCCAGTATGGCAATTTCTGTGCCACGACCGGTAAATCCACGTGCCAATGACCATGCCAGACGAATGGTATCATATTGATTAAAATTGCGCTGATATGTTGTTTCTTGGCGAATACCGGACAGATGCGCCGTATCAACGTCGCCCCCGACATAATTATATATGCTGCGCGTGGGTTGAACGTATGTTGCGTTTGGTGTGCTGCTTTGCCCAGAACCACCGCCACCACCCAGTGACAGGCCGACCAGCGCAATGGCACTGGCCGCGATTGTGGACGTGCCAACCAGCGCGACGCCGCCGCCAAAAAACATACTGCATTCATCAGGATTGTTGTGGCGATATGTCGGATTTGTACAGTCGCGTGCCGCCATGGAATTACCCGTTGATATTCCAATAATTACGGTTGCGGTCAAAATGCGTCGCCATAAATTCATATGTGAATTGTAGACACGTAAAATATTTTTGTCAACCTATGATTTTATATTTGAATTTATTCATTTTTGTCAATTTGTGCTTGATTTTTATGGGTGTTTGGTTTAGTATCGGGGTACACGTGCAAGCGTGAAGAACACAGTCGTTGGGCTATTTTCTGTCTGGGTTTGCGAAAAATCTGGTATGGCGTCCACGACGAGGATAACAACAGAAAAAGGAAAAAAATCATGGCATTGCCTACATTTACTATGAAACAGTTGATGGAAGCGGGCGTCCATTTTGGTCACCACACACGTCGCTGGAATCCGTTGATGACACCGTATGTTTATGGGGTCAAAGATAAAATTCATATCATCAATTTGAACAAAACTGCACCGTTGCTGTATCGCGCGTTGGTTGCATTGGAAGCAATCACAGCCGCCGGCGGCAAGGTTCTGTTTGTTGCGACCAAACATCAGGCCAAAGACATCGTCAAAGATGCGGCCGAACGTTGCGGTCAATACTATGTCAATAACCGCTGGTTGGGTGGTATGTTGACAAACTGGACAACGGTTTCGCAGTCAATTCGCCGTCTGAAAAAGATGGAATCCGATATCGAAAATGCTGACAAATTGGGCTTGACCAAGAAAGAAGTCGGCGTTATGACCAAAGAAGTTGAAAAACTGCGTGAAATCTTTGGTGGTATTTTGGAAATGCACGGCACACCACAGGCGATGATTGTTATTGATGTTCCACGTGAAATCAATGCAGTCCGCGAAGCGCGCAATCTGGATATTCCAACAATCGCTATCTGCGATACAAACGCGAATCCAGAATTGGTTGATTACCCAGTACCAGGTAATGACGACGCGGCACGCGCAACACAGTTGTACTGTGACCTGTTCGTTGATGCAATCCTGTCCGGTATTGAAAAACGTCTGGGCGGTGCAGCTGGTAAAAAGGTCGAAGCAGATATGTCTGTGGCTGATGATTTCGAAGCGGGCGTAAAAGACAAAGAAGCACGTCAGAAATCCAAAACATCAGAAGCACGCGCAGAACGCCGTGGCAAATTGGCCGATAAATCTGACAAATAAGGTCATTACAGAATGAGCAAATATAGCGACGCCCCATCACTGGATTCAATCAGAAAAGTATTGGACGAATGTGGTGAATATGTAACATCGTCGGCGGGCGTTCGCTATTTTGCCAGAGACATGTTTTATCAGGGTGATGCCGCTGCATATATGTGCATCGACAAAATCACTGGTCAATGCATGGGATATGTGGCGTGTGTGCATGGGGTGTATGGCCCATTGGCACGTGACGTCAGTAATGCAATTCAGCGTGCGCGTTGTGTCGCGCGCGCGGCCAAGTACCAGAAATTACTTAAAATCAAACACTATATCCTAGGGGGAAAACTATGGCAGAAATAACAGCAAAAATGATTCAGGAACTGCGCGAAAAAACAGCCGCAGGTATGATGGACTGCAAAAAGGCCTTGGTTGAATCAAATGGCGATATCGAAGCTGCGGCTGACTGGCTGCGTCAAAAGGGTATTGTCAAAGCAGCGTCCAAAGCCGGCCGTGTTGCGGCATCGGGCTTGGTTACCGTTGTAAAATGCGATAACATGGGCTGTGTTGTTGAATTGAACGCCGAAACCGACTTTGTTGCGAAGAATGACAAGTTCCAGAAATTGGTTGCAGATGTTGCGTCCAAGGCATTGGAACTGGGCGGCGATTTCGACGCCACATTGGCCGCGGTCAAAGATGATATCGCAGCGACTATTTCCACAATCGGTGAAAATATGAACCTGCGTCGTATTGCCAAGGTTTCAGGTCAGCACATTTACACATACATTCACAACGCATTGGTTCCAGGTATGGGCCAGATTGGTGTTGCGGTTGCAATCGATGGTGATTCTGAAAAAATCGACGAAATCGGCAACA
>JAUNMD010000115.1 GCA_030531915.1 Pseudomonadota bacterium | reverse complement strand
AATCAATTGTTTGATTTTCGTTTGAAGATAAAACGCAAGAAGTTCCCTGCCACTCTTTTGCGATAAGTCTGGTTTTAATAACTTATCCGAAGAAGCTAATTCTTTTGTCAATAAAGGGTATATCATACGTCCAACTAATATTTTATTTCTAAAAATACTTTTTTCAATTCTAAAACAAAGAAAAAAAAATTGCTAGTATTTTTTTACAAAATCTTAATGAGTTTGAAATATTTTTGTATTTGATGTAACATGACAATAATATTAATGAGTAAAGGAGTAAAAATGGAAGTTTTGGCTAAAAACGAAGGTTTAATTACCCAAATCATCGGGCCGGTAATTGACGTTGAATTTCAACAAGGTGAATTACCAAACATTTACGATGCTTTAAAAATATATAAAGATGACGGTTCTTATGTTATTGCTGAGGTTCAACAAATGTTGGGTTCAAACAGAGTAAGAACAGTTGCTATGGCTTCAACTGACGGTCTAAAAAGAGGCATGAAGGTTGAAAGCACAGGCGAACCTATTAAAATTCCTGTAGGTAGCCCAATTTTAGGTAGAATCATGAACGTAGTTGGTGAACCAGTAGACGAACAAGGTGAAATCAAAACAGAAAATTATCTACCAATTCACAGAGAAGCTCCAAAATTAGTTGACCAAAATACTAATATTGAAGTTTTAGAAACAGGTATTAAAGCAATCGACTTGTTACAACCATACCAAAAAGGTGGTAAAATCGGTTTGTTCGGTGGTGCTGGTGTAGGTAAAACCGTTTTAATCCAAGAATTAATCCACAATATCGCAATGGCTCACAACGGCGTGTCTGTATTCGGCGGTGTAGGTGAAAGAACTCGTGAAGGTAACGACCTTTGGAATGAATTTAAAGAATCAGGCGTACTTGATAAAGTAGGTTTGATTTATGGTCAAATGAATGAGCCACCAGGAGCTCGTATGAGAGTTGGTTTGTCAGCTCTTACTGCTGCTGAATATTTCAGAGACTTCTCTAAACAAGACGTGTTGTTATTCATTGATAACATCTTCCGTTTCACACAAGCAGGTTCTGAAGTATCAGCCTTGTTAGGACGTATGCCATCAGCCGTAGGTTACCAACCAACACTTGCTAACGAAATGGGTGATTTGCAAGAACGTATTACATCAACTAAAGATGGTTCTATTACATCAGTTCAAGCAATTTACGTTCCTGCCGATGACTTGACTGACCCAGCTCCAGCAACAACATTCTCTCACTTAGATGCATCAACAGTATTGTCAAGACAAATTGCTTCATTAGGTATTTATCCGGCTGTTGATCCGTTAGCTTCTAACTCTCGCGTATTAGACCCTAACGTAATTGGTGAAGAACACTACGATACAACAAGAAAAGTATTAGAAATCTTACAAAAATATAAAGAATTGCAAGATATTATCGCAATTCTTGGTATGGATGAATTATCTGAAGAAGATAAAGAAACCGTAAACAGAGCAAGAAAAATTCAAAGATTCTTGTCTCAACCATTCTTCGTAGCTGAACAATTCTCAGGTATCGAAGGTAAATACGTTAAGATTGAAGATACAATCAAAGGCTTTAAAGAAATTATTGAAGGTAAACATGACGACTTACCTGAACAAGCATTCTATATGGTTGGTACAATCGAAGAAGCTGTTGAAAAAGCTAAAACTTTACAATAATTTCCGAAAGGTTAAATAAAAATCATGCATTTAAAAGTAATCACACATGAAAATACAGTTTTTGATGAAGACGTTAATGAAATTTATTTAAAAGGCATTGACGGAGAATTCGGTGTTTTGGAAGGTCATGAACCAATCATGGCTTCGTTGGGCATTGGAGTTACAAAAATTGTAAAAGATAATGATGTAAAGTTATTTACAACAATGGGCGGAATCTTCCAATTGAAAGACGGACAAGCTATTATATTGGCTAATGCCGGTGAATTTGGCGAAGATATTGACGTAGCTAGAGCTGAACAAGCTAAAGCAAGAGCACAAGCAAGACTTGCAGAGGTTAATGCTCAAATTGATGCAAAACGTGCTGAAGCTGCCTTAGCTAGAGCAATGGCTCGTCTAAAAGCTGCAATGAAAAATAAAAATTAAAAAACTTCTTGCAAAAAAAAGTTTTTTATTATAAAATAATCTTACCGAAGGAAGAAACTTTTCTGGAAGAGTGCCAGAGTGGTTGATCGGAGCGGTCTTGAAAACCGTCGTACGTGACGAGCGTACCGTGGGTTCGAATCCCACCTCTTCCTCCATTTAGAACCTTGGTTTTTACCAAGGTTCTTTTTGTATGCGTCCCAGAGGTGGAATTCTCACCCAATGGGTTCGACTTCCTCCTTCCTACGTGTATTGGAAAGCATGATTTGGTTTGTACGGGTAATGTGATTTATTTGGGAAAAC
>JAUNMD010000114.1:882-2417 GCA_030531915.1 Pseudomonadota bacterium | reverse complement strand
CTGATTGCAGACATCAACGGTTCGGGGCTGCCGCCGGTGGTGGTGGAGCTGGTGGTGCAGCCGATCATGGCGGAGCTGCACAGCATGGCGCTGGGGCAGGTGCAGCACGAAAAAGAACAGGCAGCGCGCGAGGAAAAGGGGGAAGAGCATGCAGAATGCGAATTGGACAATGGATGAGCGGGCGGACGCGGCGCCGGTGCAGCCGATCGGCGAGAACCAGGTGCGGCAGGCGTTTGCCACGCTGCAAAAATACAAGGCGGGCAAGGCAAACCTCGAAGCGCGCGTGACGGCGAGCGAAAACTGGTGGCGGCTCAAGAGCTGGCGGCAGATTCAAAAAGGGAATCAGATGGACGATAAGTGGGCGAGCGCATGGCTCTTTAACGTCATCATGGGAAAGCACGCAGACGCGATTGCGGCATACCCCGCGCCCGCCGTCCGGCCAAGGGAGCCGGACGACCGGGGAGAAGCAAAGCGGCTCTCGTCCATCCTGCCGGTGATCCTAGAACAGAACGATTTCGAGGAAGTCTACTCGGACAGCCAGTGGACGAAGCTGAAGCAGGGTACGCTCGTTTGGCACGTGAGCTGGGACAGCTCCAAACTGAACGGAATCGGCGACATCGCCGTGAACGCGGTAGACATTCTGAGCTTTTTCTGGGAGCCGGGGATCACAGACATTCAGAAATCGAAAAACGTCTTTGTGACGGAACTGGTCGACAACGACATCCTGACGGCCAAGTATCCGGAGCTGGAAGGGAAGCTGAAATCGACCGGCAACATCATGCAGCAGTACAACACAGATGACGCCGTGCCGACGGACAACAAAAGCATGGTGGTGGACTGGTACTACAAGAAGTGGCGGGGCGGCAAGAGCGTGCTGCATTTCTGCAAATTTGTCGGAGATAACGTACTGCTGGCGACCGAGAACGACGGCGAGCAGAAATATAGCACGCAGCAGATGCCGGACGGCTCCGTGGTGCAGACGCCGGTTGGACGGCCGATGGCTGAGACCGGCCTTTATGACGATGGGGACTATCCGTTCGTCGTGGATGCACTGTTCCCGGTGGAGGGCAGCATTGCAGGCTACGGATACATCGACATCGGCAAGAGCGCACAGGAGCAGATCGACCGGATGAATCAGGCGATTATCAAAAACGCAATTATGGCGGCGTCGCCCAGGTGGTTTCGGCGCAGCGACGGCGCGGTAAACGAGGAAGAATTTGCGGACTGGACGAAGCCTTTTGTGCACGTGGACGGCAATCTCAGTCAGGACTCGCTGATGCAGATTCAGGTAAACCCGTTGAGCGCGAACTACATCACAATTTTGCAGAACAAGATCGAGGAACTGAAGTGGACAACCG
The DNA here is from genome assembly GCA_030531915.1 of Pseudomonadota bacterium. Classification (GTDB taxonomy): domain Bacteria; phylum Pseudomonadota; class Alphaproteobacteria; order Rs-D84; family Rs-D84; genus Enterousia. The sequence goes on along the minus strand of JAUNMD010000114.1, from coordinate 1,059 downwards.
GCAACACGGACGTCAACAACGGCGCGACAAGCTCCGGTGTGACGGCGGCCTCGGCCATTGCGGCTTTGCAGGAGGCGTCCGGGCGGTCGAGCAGGGACAGCACGAAGTCGGCATACCGGGCATATGCGCGGCTCATTCGCATGGTGATTGAACGCATTCGGCAATTCTACGATCTGC
>JAUNMD010000114.1:0-872 GCA_030531915.1 Pseudomonadota bacterium | reverse complement strand
TCAGTTCCGCATTGTCGGGCAGCGCGGCGCGGAAGAATTCGTGCAGTATTCCAACCAAGGGTTGCAGATGCAGCCGCTCTACGGCGCGGACGGGCAGCAGGATGGGATGCGGAAGCCGGTATTTGACATCGAGGTTTCGGCACAGAAGGCGAGCGAATATACGGCGATGGCGCAGAACGAGCTGGCGCTGCAATTCTTCCAGCTGGGCTTCTTCCATCCGCAAATGGTGGATCAGGCGCTGGCGACGCTGGACATGATGGACTTCGACGGGAAGGACAGCATCGTGCAGAAGATTCAGGAGAACGCCGACCTTGCGGAGCGCCTGGCGCAGTGGCAGCAGATGGCGCTTGCCGTGGCAGATCGATATGATCCTTCGCTCGGGCAGGCGCTGGCAGAACAGGTATTGATGGAGGGCGGACAGGCCGCGCAGGCTCCGCAGGATGAAAAGCTGGCAGAGATCAACACCGGCGAGCAGCAGGAGCCGACAAAGGTACAGAACGCGCGGGAGCAGGCGCAGAAGGCCACGCAGCCGGAATAAAAAACCGATCTGCAAACACTTCAATGGTTTGCAGATCGTTTCTTTCGGCGTGGGGTGAAATCACAAAAAACGCATGGTAGACTGAAATTAGAAAGTCAGAAAGGACTTGCTTTATGGATGAACTTATGGCAGGAGCGCCCCAGGTGGGCGCGGCTGACGTCGCCGGTCAGCAGATGAGCGGGCAGGCAGCTCCGGCGCAGGCGCAAGCGCCGCAGCAGCAGGCAAACGTCCCGGACGCTCAGGGACAGCAGGAGGAGACCTTTGAGAGCTTGATCGCGGGGAAGTACAAGCAGCAGTACGACAGCGCAGTCGGTGCGGCGGTGCAGAAGGCCGT
>JAUNMD010000113.1 GCA_030531915.1 Pseudomonadota bacterium | reverse complement strand
TGGCAGAAATGCCCCTTCTTTTGGTAAGGAGGGAAAATGAAAATTCGGGAAGCGATCGAGACGGTCGACCGGCTGATGCCGAACCAGTATGAGAACCCGGATAAGATCCGGTGGCTGTCGGAGCTGGACGGCATTGTGTACCGGGATATCATCTGCACGCACGAGCATGAGACGGAGCCGGCGGCATTCACGGGCTACGACGAGAGCGTGGACTATGAGACGGAGCTTCTGATCCCGTGGCCATATGACGAGATCTACCGATGGTACCTGAGTATGAAGATCTGCGATGCCAACGGGGAGACAACGAAGTATTCGAACGAGGCAGCAAAGTATAACAGCTACTGGCAGGGGTATTTCAACGCCTACAATCAGGCGCACATGCCGAAGCAGTACGCGACACATTTCAGACTTTAAGGCGGTGAAAGGATGGGAGTATACAGAGTAGAGACCGGCGGCAAGGCCCCGGCTGGACTTTCGGCGGGCGACGAGGTTGTGACCGGGGGCGGCACGTACCGCATTACGGGCGTGAACGCAGACGGTAGCTACCAGTCGCAGCTGGTAAACAAAAATCAGACGATCCATAACTACAGCGGCAGCTACGCGCAGAGGAACAGCCCGTATACATCGGCAGGCGTATCGGGGTATACGCAGAGCAAGCTGAACAGCCTTGAGGGCGGGTACACGCCGTCCAGCAGTGTGCAGGCGGCGCAGGCGTATCTCAACCAGGTCAAAGCCAGCAAGCCGGGCGCGTATCAGTCGCGCTGGGACGATGAACTGACAGAACTGTATGACCAGATCCGGAACCGGAAGAAATTCAGCTACGATCTGGGGACGGATCCACTTTATCAGCAGTACCGCGAGCAGTACCAGCGGCAGGGCAGGCTTGCCATGCAGGACACGATGGGGCAGGCAGCGGCGCTGACAGGCGGATACGGCTCGACCTACGGTGAGCAGGTGGGGCAGCAGGCGTACAATGCGTATCTGCAGAACCTCAACGACATTGTGCCGCAGCTGCAGCAGCAGGCATACCAGCGGTATCAGGATGAGGGGACGGACCTTTATAACCAGTACAGCCTGGTCAAAGGCCGGGACGACACGGACTATGGCCGCTACCGCGACACGGTGAGCGACTGGTATTCCGACCTCGCAGACGCGAGGAGCGAATACAACACGGAATATTCCAACGATCTGAGCCAGTGGGGGACGATGCTGGATTACTGGTCGCAGAAGGCCAACAACGAGAACGCCGCGTACCTGCAGGCACTGGCGGCAGAGCAGGCAGCAGCGAAGAAATCCGGCAGCGGCTCCGGCGGCGGAAGCAGCAAGAGCAGCGAGACATCATCCAAGGGGTACATCGACAACACGTACAACAAAGGCGGTTCGGGCGGCGCGCAGGCGCAGACCTACAACCAGCTCAAGCGCGGCATGACGGAGTGGATCCAGTCTGGGCAGAAGCAGAAAGCATACGATCTGTTCGTGAGCATGGCCGGGCAGCTGGATCTGTCAACCTCGATGGGCAAGAAGCAGTACAACGAGCTTGTGGCGATCCTGAACCGCGCGGGATTTGGGATCCCGCTGGAACGATAAGGAGACTGGTATGGCAAAGAAAAAACGGACCGGGCTTGACGCCCTGCGGGAATACGAAGCTGGCAGCACGAACGCTGCCAGCTCTGCGGCGTCTTATGGGCAGACGCAGACACAGACAAAATCCTCGGCCATTAAACGCAGCGGGCTTGATGCAATCCGTGAATATGAACAGTACGGGAATCCGGGAGCCGTGCAGGACACGGCATTTGATCCGAATTACAGAAGCAGAAACTACCAGACGCCGGAGATGAGGGCGGCGTTTGAAGCATATAAAAACGCGGTCAACGCGGCGAAGAAGATCCCGAACAGCGCGATCGGCGGGAAGGTATCGCAGCAGGAATACAGCCGGTCTTCGGCTATGCAGGAAGAATACGGGACGTATGAGAATTATCTGCGCGGCGTGACGGCGGCGCAGGGGCGGAAGCTCGGAACGCAGGCGCTTCGGCAGCAGAGCACGCTGATGGCCGGGCAGTTCGCCCCAGCGACGCAGAAGACACGCGAGGATGTAAGCGCACTGAACCGGCGTACGCGGGCGGCACAGAATGCGCAGCGGGACCAGGTACGCGGCATGCGGCGGACGTCACAGGAGCTGGAGAAGCAGATCGAGGCGCTGGAAGAGGAACAGGCAGACGCACACTTTGCGGCAGATGGCCGCTCCGCGAGCGGGAAAAGCCCAACGCAGCTGCAGGATGAGATCAACGCGCTGCAGGATCGGAAGAACCTTGTGGACAGCCAAAGTGTGCTGGAACGGGCACGGGATGCCATGAGCGGACTGAGCGAGGAAGAGCAGAACCTGCTACGGCAGTACCGCGGGCAGGAGCTGAACGGGTATCAGGTGCGGGCGTATGCGAAATACGACGCGAAGACGGCGCTCAACGAAAAAGG
>JAUNMD010000112.1 GCA_030531915.1 Pseudomonadota bacterium | reverse complement strand
CGAAGAAGCCACCACCGAAAAAACATACAGACGTTACGGTTCATTGGAATTGACACCAACAGATGCACTGACCACAATGGATGGCACATCATTAAAAAACAAATATCCACTGTATCATCACCAGCCACGCACAACGGGTGTTGCAACCGAAATGTACAACCAAATTGCCGACATTTTGACAACACAGTGCACCAACTTGCAGGGACGCTTTGTTGAATTGCAATTCATCAAAGACGGCGCATACGATGAAACAAACGTGTGTCTGGCCACGTTCACGGGTTACAGTGCATATGACACACTGAGACAGAGTTACGGCATCGCCGAAACAGAAAACATGTGCCCGCGCGATTACGGATTGGCCGTTGATATTCAATCGTGGGGCGCGTGCCAGTGCTGGGAAAATGGTGGTCGCCGCAGCAAATGGGGCACCAGTGCAAAATGCGCACCTGTATTGCCATTGGTTGCGGCAGAAGGCACAGAAAAAGCCGACTTTGAAAAACTGGTCACAGATGACCTTCTGTGTAATGATATCAAGGTCGCCACCAATGCACAGGTTGGTGAATCCACCAAGAAATCCGTATGGTGCTTGCAAAGCGGCACATCCGCTGGTATGTCCACCAAGAATCAGGTATGCCCGATGACCAATGATGGCGACAGCGGCAAAATGGTTTCTCCTGCACTGAACAAAGATGGCACTTGTGGCGGCTTGGGCAAAGATACACTGAAAAACCTGCCAGAGGGGATTACAAACTAAGTTGGTTTGTTGTAAACAAAAAAACACACCGCCAAATTGGCGGTGTGTTTTTATTACCTGTAACTTATTTCCGACGGGCGGCGGCCGCCGCACGAACACCATCGGCAATCAATGCCGCCGGCGTACCACCATCGCGACGCCACAATTTATCTGCACGCGCCAAATCTGCAATCATTTTGTTACGCACAGATGGAATCGACAACTGGCCAACGGCATTCAAAACATTTTCCGCCGTGGCGTCCCCACCCAGATATTCTGGATACACACCGTGATTCAATAATATATTGACCAGCGACACCCATTTGATACGAATTACCTGACGCACCAACCACGCGGTAATCGGATTCATTTTATAAATGATAATCGCGGGTATATGCAACATCGCCAATTCTGCGGATACCGTGCCACTGGCCGCAATCGCCATATATGATTTGGCATACGCCGAATAACGCTGGGACGACGGAATCAACGTTGTTGGCACGCGCCAGCGCGCAACCTGGGCACGCACATAATCGGCTGTGGTTTCAACCGTTGGAATAACAAATTTATAGCCCGCATACCCGTTCGCAATCAACGTTTCCGCCGTACGACGGAAAATCGGCATCAGACGTTTAACCTCTGACATGCGGCTGCCGGGAACAAGGGTGATAATTTTTTCCGCGTCCCCATCGTGATAATGCGCCGATTTATACTTGCCAATCAAACTGTCCGAAATAGGGTGACCGACCGCAACCGTATCCAACCCATATTTGGTGAAATACGGCACTTCGAAATCAAAAAACGCATACAGTTTGTCGAACATTTCGGCATACTGTTTCGCACGTGACGGACGCCACGCCCAAACCTGTGGCGCAACCACATGGTGGAATTTCAATCCGTCCGCAATCAGCGCACGTCCCGCGGGCATTTTGCGCACCTGCGTAATAACATTACGCGCAAACCCAGGGGCATCAATCGTCAAAACAACGTCCGGACGCACCGCGATAATTGCATCGGCGGTCTGGCGAATGCGACGCAATAATGTACGCGCATGGGCGGCAACCTCGAACACACCCATAACCGCCAAATCACCCATCGGGAACAGGGTCTGTAACCCCGCCGCCGTCATATTTTCACCACCAATACCAATGAATTTCGCGTCAGGCATTTCCGCCATAATGCGCGCACCTAAAACATCGCCGGACACTTCGCCGGCGATGATAAATATGGTCAAATTTTTATCTGTTTTATTCTGCATTTTTAGCCGTGCCAATTCCACGTTTTGAACGATTTTCGATAAAGTCAATCGCGTCCATCGCGTATTTGTTATTCTTTACTTCCTTGCGCACACGGGCCAAGCGATCGGCAACCGTACCTTCGCTGTCGCGGAAAACCGCAGAATACACATTGTGAATCGCGTGCATATCTTCGTTTGTAAAACCGTGACGCATCAATCCAACGCGGTTGATTGTGCGATATACCGCGCGTGGATTGCCATCGTAAATCGCATATGGCAACACGTCATTACCAACGCCCGACATACCGCCAATAAACGCATTACGGCCAATACGCGCAAATTGCAACACCATCACGCCACCGGACAAGATTGCGAAATCTTCGACCTCTACGTGACCGGCAACCTGAACCAAGTTCGACATAACAACGCTGTTACCAATCTTGCAGTCATGGCCGACGTGCGCATTTACCATAATCTGGCAATCATCGCCAATAACCGTACCGTCGGACGCAGGTGTCCCTGAATGAATTGTTACGTATTCACGAATCTTGCAACGTTTGCCGATGCGCAGACCGGTCATTGCG
>JAUNMD010000111.1:1672-2561 GCA_030531915.1 Pseudomonadota bacterium | reverse complement strand
CGTGGACGTCATCTGTCATGCCGTGCCAAGTCCGCTGGCATGGGAAAAGTATCTGGAGAAACGCCTCTTCGAGCAGAATCAGGGGCGCGACAGCGCACGGGCCGAAGGCCCGGCGTTCAGGAGAATCTCTTTCAGACGCAAGAATTGCGGCTGGAAGAGATACTCCCTGTCATTGCGCTTCGCGAATGACAGGGAGTATCTGGAGGATCTGCTGCACGACACGTTCCTGCGCGGTTTTTTGTCTGAACTGTACAACCGCCGTTCTTGCCATCAGTGTCCTGTGCGTGGAGGACGAAGTGGATCTGATTTAACCATCGGTGACTATTGGCGCGTGTGGGAAAGGTTCCCCGAACTGGATGACGACAAGGGTACGTCGGTTGTTCTCGTCAACACGCGGAAGGGGGCGACGGCCTTTGCCACGCTTGCGGCCGAGGTTGATGTGAAGCCGTCAGATTTCGCCGATGTGGTTCGCACGAACCCTGCGCTCGTCCGAAGTGCCCCTGCGCATCCCAAACGCGAACAGTTCTTTAGGTTGCTCCGTGTAGGCAAAGATTTTGACGGACTTGTTCAAAAACTCCTGAGGCGTCCCTTGTGGCGGCGGTGTGGTTCGTTTGCGAAACGGTTGATTCGAAAGGCTCTCGGCAAATGAAGATTGGCATTGTAACCTTTTGGCGTGTGGCAAACTATGGCGCGATGCTTCAGGCATATGCGCTGTGGAAGTATCTGGCGGCACGCGGTCATGAAGTCGTATTCATTGCCCATTCGCGCGTGGCCCCCAAACAGTTGCCTCTTTGGCGATGCTTTATCTCGCGGAGACTGGAGGGCGTTCGTGTCAAATTGAAGGTTTTTGTTCGCCATTCGATGACGGCGTTTGCCATGGATTTCCCGC
>JAUNMD010000111.1:0-1662 GCA_030531915.1 Pseudomonadota bacterium | reverse complement strand
AGCGACGGAGGATTGTGACGCCTTTATTGTCGGCAGTGATCAGATGTGGAATCCGCTGTGGTGTTCGGACTCTTACCTGCCGCTCGTAATGCTTGATTTCGCCGACCAAGGGAAACTGCGTATCGCCTACGCGGCGAGTTTTGGGACGAGGGAATGGCGTGAAGATCAGGATGCTGTGCGTGTGGGTGCGTTCTTACGCAAGTTCGACAAGATCAGTGTGCGAGAAGAAAGTGGCGTTGCATTGGTGAGAAAACTTTCGGAACGTACGGATGCGCAATGTCTACTCGACCCGACGCTGTTGCAGACGGCAGGTTTCTATCGCGAAATCATGGCTCGGCAACAGGGGGCTCATCCTGTGGGCGACAGCCCTTACATCTTCCGCTATATGTTGGAAGAATGGGATGACGCAAAGTCTTCGAAAAAAGCTTTTGAAATTGTCCGATCATGCGTAGGGATTTCCCGTGTTGAGATGGATCGCATACCTGTTTCAGGTGTCCTCGGCCCTCTTTGCCGCCTGTTGGACGTGACGGCGAAGATTTCGGTGCCGGATTGGCTTTCGAAGATTGCCCATGCGGATTTCGTCTTTACAAACTCTTTTCATGGGACGGTCTTTGCGATTCTGTTCCATAGGACATTCATCTCGCTCCTTTTGCGAGGTAAGATGAGCGGCATGAACGAGCGGTCGCTGTCGCTGTTGGCGAAGCTGGGCCTGTCCGAACGGGCGGTCTATGCTGATGAAACAGAGAAGATCAGGAATCTTGCGAATCGGCCGATCCAATGGAAGGCGGTCGAAGAAAACTTGATCAAACTGCGGTGCCAGACGGACACTTTCTTTGCATTCACCTAAAGGACGGCGGTGTATGGTATAATATCAACCTACGTAGGGCGTGGAGGGGCTAACGAATCGTTCTTCGGAGAAACGCACATGAAAGACTTTCGATATCATTTATCCGTGCATGATTGCCGTGCAATTAAGTCGGCGAAGATTGACCTGTCAGAGATTACTGTCCTGACAGGGGTCAACGCTTCGGGCAAAAGCACGATTGCACGGATGTTTCGTGATCTTGTTGAATTGAGTGCGGAATACGAGCGTCTGTTGGCCGTGCGGATGTGGAATGGCCGGATGGACATGTGGCGGTATGCGATTAGAGGTGTACGCATCTCGTCAAAGAGCGTGAAAGCCTTGCTGGAGAGAAATATCGTTCGCGGGCTTGCGAAAGGTGTGCTTTCTTTCCCGGAAGCTGTAGAGATGCTGTCTCTTGCATTGCGAGATGTCATGCAGGATCTAAGCGAAGAGTCTGTTGCGTTTCATCGAATAAGGCGTATTCTAGGCTTGGAAAATGCAAAAAAGGATGTCCTGTCGATTTTTCAGGCAGAGGCGACAAATACTCTGGAAAAGTTTTATCGTCGAAAAGACCGACGCTCTTATGTTGCCTATCAAGACTTGATGCAGGGGAATGCGCTGAACGAAGGGCGGGTTTCACTTGAAGAGGCTGGAAGAATGGTCTTTTCAAATGATGCGTCGCGCGATACGTTGGATGAGATATCATCCATTAAAATTGCCATTTATATTGAATCGCCACTAAAGAGCATTCCTTTGTCCGTTACGACGACTGAATTGAATATGGGAGATGCTTTTACGCGCATGAAAGAAGATGTTGC
>JAUNMD010000110.1 GCA_030531915.1 Pseudomonadota bacterium | reverse complement strand
TGGATGATGGCGACGTACGTGCCGTTGATCGTCGGGGCCTTCATCTTCTTCAGCGTCGTCACGGCCTTGTTGACCTCGGTCGGCGTCAGCTTGGACGTGGTGTCCATTGCGGAGCGGCTGTCCACGGCGGTGTGCGTGCCGGAGGTGCCGACCTTGTCGCAGTACTGCACGCTCGTGCCCGCTGCCAGCGTGTCGCGGACGAGCTTGTCCTGCGTGGTGCCCGCCGATGCGCCCAGCTCCTCGGTCGCGCCGAGGATCACGTCGTCAATGGCGTGCAGCTCCAGCTGGTCGGACACGGTGACGTAGGTGCCGTGCTGGACGATGGAGGCGGTCATGCTCGACTGGCCGAGCTTCTGACCCGTGGGGATGACGCCTTCGGTCAGCGCCGGAGCATCTGCAAGCGTGTTCCACTTGCGGAACTCCACCTTCTTGCCGCGGCCCTTCGGCAGCGGCTGCTTCTTGGCGAACTGCGCGTGAATGAGATTCGGCCGCGCGTTCTCCAGCAGCTCCGTGTCGTAGTACGTCTTCATCGTCGACGACAGGTCGTTCGGCGCTGCGAACGCCGTGGTCGAGCCGTCGTAAGCGTTTACATAGTTCTGCGTGGTGTTGACCAGCGTACCGGCGTCCGGTGCGCAGCAACCATGCATGAGTTTAAAAAGATTAATTTTCATTTAGCTCCCTTCCCGGGGCTGCCACTCAAAAGGTGATCTTCTCGCCCCGATTGACTCGTGCGCGAATTTCGTCGCGCTGCTGTTTCGTGAGCTTTCTCGGGTCAAACTGGACAGGCACGCCGTTTCCCGCGTTGGCCGCGCCCTCCGGAGGACGCATTCCGTTCGCCTGGATGCCCGCGACCGCCTGCTGCTGCGCCGCCTGCGCCACCGCGCGCGTCTTCGCTGCGTCGATCTCCGCCTTATGCAGCACCTCATACGCCGTCCGCGCTGGGACGCCGTTGGAGACCAGCCGCCCGAAGTCCGGGTTTGCCAGCTCCTGCGAGAGGTCTGCGCCGGGATAGATCGCCTGCACCTCGGCAAACTGCCGCACGATGCGGTCGAATTCCTCGCGCCGCTGCATCTCGCCCTGCGCCATCGCGTTCTCGCGCTGAAGCGCGGCGTTCTGCCGCTCCATGCGCTTCATCTGCATCAGCGTGTCCAAAGGAATGCCCTTCTCCAGCGCCTCGGCTTCGTAAAGCCGCTTGTCGTCGGTCAGCCGTCTGGTCAGCGCGTCATAGTCGACCTTGTCCGGGTCCGAGACGTCGATGCCGTACTGCTGCCCCAGCACGTCGAGGATCGGGGAGAACTTGCTGTTGATGCTCTTGAAGCGCTCCATCACGGCTTTCTTCACGCGGCGGTCATAGTCGGCCTTGTACCTGCCCTTGATGAGACTCTCAAAGCTCTCTTCCTGCTGCACCTGAGCGACGGGTGCTGTCTGCGCGGCTGCCGGAGCGCCGGATGCGCCCTCGGGACCGGGCTGATTGGTCGGGCCTGCGGGGGCCGTGACCGGGCTGCTCGTGTTCGGCTGGGCGGGTGCCGTCATACTGCCCGTGCCGCCCTCAGCGGCGAAGAACTGAAATGTAAATTTGCGAAGCATAACGCTCCTTTCTGCCCGTTGGTGGGCGATCCCGTGAATTTATCTCGTCGCGTTGTGCGCGGTCGATACGTTTTTCTGCCGGTCATTCCGGCTGTGTGCTTTTCTGCGCCTGCTCGCGCGCGTCGGTCACGTTCTTGGCCTCCGCGTCCGGGCTTTCCGGCATCCCGGCGCTTGCGCCGCCTGTGGGCGCGTCCTGCGCCTGACCGCCCGCGCCGAGAATCTGCTGTGCCAGACCCTCCGCCATCGCGGGGTCAAAGCGCTCCGCCAGCGCCAGCGCCATCTGCTGCCAGCTGGCCAGCTCCTGCTGGAGCGTCCCGTTCTGCGCGATCTTCTGGCTGATCTCGTCCTTGCCGTCAAAGTCCATCATGTCCAGCGTCGCCAGCGCCTGATCCGTCCGCGCCGGATCGAAGAAGCCGAGCTGGTAGAATTGCAGCGCCAGCTCGTTCTGGCTGAGCCTCGTGTACTCCGAGGACTTCTGCGCCGATACCTCGATATCGAATACCGGCTTGCGCCACACGGCGTCGCCGCCGAGTCCCAGCATCTCCTGCTGCTTAAGGTTCTGATTGGAGTACGTCACATACTCCTCCGCGCCGAGCTGGCCCCGGATGCGGAACTTTCTCGGCAGGTCGTAAAACTGCCGGATGCGCTCGATCACCATGCGGATGAGCCGTGCGTATGCCCGGTAGGCCGACTTCGTCGCGTCCCTGGAGCTTCGCCCGGACGCCTCCTGCAATGCGGCAATGGCGCTGGCCGCCGTCACGCCGGAGGACACCGAGCCGTTGTTTACGTCCGTGTTGCCGGTCGTCCACTTCAGCTCCTCGATCTTGTTCTGAATTACGTTTATGTAGTTGGCCGACAGGGGACTGACCGTGATCGGCATCACCGAGTCCTGTCCCAGATTGCCGTCCGTGTGTACGAACGGCTTGCGCCAGTCGGCATATTCCTTTTCGTTGATACTTCCGTCGCTGCGGATGA
>JAUNMD010000109.1 GCA_030531915.1 Pseudomonadota bacterium | reverse complement strand
CCACCCATATTATCATTATATGCGCGCGATGACGTCGTCATTGAAAAACCAATATTGCCAATTTGTGTACGTGGTGCGGCGCGATTGTCGGCACGAAATTCACCCAACACATCACCCATATACAGCCCGCGACGCGATTGCGTACCAACCGCAAATTCATTTTTCCAAATACGCGGCAACGCCATTTCGCCATCGATACTTTCCAATTTATCAAAGAATGGCGCACTGATTGTTGCCATACGTGGGCTGAACGCCGACGACGTACGGAACGTGGTGTTCGTCGCTGCACGCCAGTACGCATTGCCGCTGCTGGAAACAATTTTGCCATCTGTGTAATAGTACAATTTCTTGGCCGGTGTGGTTGCACGCGCAACGTTTATCAGGCCGTATCCGAATACTTCTTTGAATACGTCCAAATAATTTTCACCCCCCGAACGCCAACGCGCATCATATTCATTTGGCAATGTGTACATGCTCTTCAAATACGAAATCAACGCATCTTTGGTCATCGATGTACCGGTATCGGTCGAGCCCAAGAACGGCCCATCAGCCGTCAACGCCAACAACATAAACAACTGTTTGTTATTCAGGTAATCAAATGCGGACTTTACCGCGCCCGCCGCACCGGCCGCCGCCGCCACCGCCAATTCATCGGTCAGCCCCGTTGCCGCAAAGCACCATGGGTCAATCGCTGCCGTGCCACGTCCCGCCGCGCCACATGCACGCGCCTTGTAATATTTATCATCAGACGTATCGTCCGGTGTGCCATTGTTTGTTGACCATTGACTGAGGGCATATGTCCCACTGGGTGAATATCCCGCAACACTGTCCGCCGTGGTTGTACCCTTGGTTCCCGTTTGACCAACCGCAACAACCGACATAAACAGGTGTTCCAAATTCGGGAAAACCAATGGCGCAGAATTTTCAAATGTCGCCTCTAATGTTTTACCCGACCATGCGCTGTCTGTTTCAAATGCACCAGTCGAGAAAATTACCAACGGCGAAAATGTTGACCCCAACCCGCCAAAGAACGCCGACGCATCAGTCCCCGGCAACGCATCCGCACCACCGACGCCATCGGTCGTATTCACATCGTAATACTGATTCACAAATTTTATAAATGCGGCCTGCAACTTGGTACTGTCTGTACCAACCGACAAAACATCACTGATTGTTTTTGTATCACGTGAATGCAATGGCGAAATCACAGATGTATTTGCAATGATGTCCGGACGTGAACGCCCGCCACCCAAATCACCCGCCGCCCACAGCGCGCCCGATTTCAACAGTGCCTTGTAATTAAAGTAATCAATGTCATCTAATTTTTTGACCTGTGTGATTGTATTGTCCGCCAGCGTATACGCCGCATCATTCATATACAGCGCGCCATCTGCACCGATATAGCCGTTGTATGTTGTGTCCCCATTTGTCGCGACAATGGCATTTCCCGTACGCGTCACCGTATATGCCTTTCCATCCAGCGTCAATGTATCGCCCGTTGCCAACGCGTCACCCGCCATGGTGTACGATCCCGCATTTGTTGCCGTCACACTGACATACCCACGACCACCGCCGGTTCTGAATATCGACATTTGACCGTTTGGCATAAATCCCATGTAATCTGCGTCGGCATAGCCGGCCTCTTTGCCACCAATAATTTTTGCCACCAGATTATCCAACGCCGATGCAGACGTGTTATTGATTGCCGTGCCCGCCCCCGACAAATCAAAATCACCAACAAACGCTGAATCCTCGGCCGTGGTCATACCAGACAAATCGGTTGCACCGGCGGCAATGGTAATCTTGTTATTATAATATTTGCTAGACACCATATCCGTACTGGCCTGATTCAGGGACGAGCCATTAAACGTCGTCCATGGCAGCAATCTGTCACCCAACGACGATGTGTCCGATGCATTTACACCATTTGTTGTAATCAACCCGACATTTACCGGACGCCCACCGGCGACGGCGGTACTGCCCAAATTATATTGTTTCAACGTGTCATTTGTAATTGGTGCACGCGCAGAATCACGCAACGTACGCATACCCATGTATCCACGTGCCAGCGCAGAATACCCACGCATCATCAGCAAATAATTACCGCCCGCCATATTGTTCATCAATTTGAAATTCTTGGCCAAAATGTTGTCAGCATCCGACGGGCTGTATAAATTCAAATTGTCGGCATAGTTCGCAGATTCTGTTTCCGCACTTGGCATTGCCGGCCCATACGGGATTGCCAATTTTTCCGTTGGCTTGTTCGTATCACCACCCGTACTGTCATCACCACGATTACCCGTGCTGGACGAAGAACTGTTATCATTCCCTGGGTCAAACACATCGGTCAACAAAAATAGCCCACCAATAACAACGGCGGCACCCGCCGCCGCCAATGTCATGCCTTGGGCGGACGACAGCCCACCGAAAAGCCCCCCCGAATTAGTTCGGGTTGTATTCTTGTTCCTGTACTGTTTAATTTGCCGGTCACAGTTTGATGCGTCCGCACCATACATCTGTAAAATCTGGGCCGCACGCACGTCATTATTCATCAGTGCCGTGCACACGATTGACATACCGGTTGAATCCACAAAATTCACATTTGC
>JAUNMD010000108.1 GCA_030531915.1 Pseudomonadota bacterium | reverse complement strand
CTGGCTGTTTGGTTTCCGGCTGGGGCTTTGGCGCGTCGGGCACGCTGTCCGCGTTCACGTTATGCAGACGCGTTTCATCGCCCGTGACACGCACCGCATTCAGGTCAATTTCATAAATCTGAATCCGATCGGGCGCAACCAGTTTTGCACGCTGGGTCAGCACCGCAAACGACGTCACCATAACGGCCAGCACAATCAAGTGCCCCATCACGGACATCAACAAATTTTCAGAATTAAATATATTAAATTTGCATTTCATCAAATTCTGCCAGAATTATCTATCCATCTGGGTGCGCAGGCCAACGCGTTGGAATCCGGCGTCCTTTAATTTTCCCATCACCGACATCACCGCGCCATAGTCCGCGTGGCGATCGCCGTTTATCATTATCGTCAGTTGCGGATTTTCACCACGCATTGCAATCGCGCGTTTGACCACATCATCCCGCGACAGTTGCATTTCGCCAATATAGTACCGCCCCGATGCGTCCACACTGATTTGAATTGCGTGGTCATTGCCCGTCAGGGTTGTATGCCCCGCCGCCGGCAAGTCCAAATCAATACCCGTTGTCATCATTGGCGTTGTCACCATAAACACCGCCAACAGCACCGTCATGATATCAATCATTGGCGTCAGTGAAATTGCGGCGTCTGAATTTCTCTGTCTTCTGCGCGACATTGTGTCCCCTTATTTACGTGCGGATTGCATTTCACGACGCGTGTCGTCCAAATCGTCGTACAGGTTATCAACCTTTTTAATAAAATACTGATACGCAATCGCCGCCGGCACAGCCGCAATCAGTCCCAATGCCGTTGTACCCAATGCGGTCGCCAACCCGGGGGCAACAACGCCAATCGACACGGACTGGTTCACACCGATGGACGAAAAAGAATCCATCACGCCCCAAATTGTACCAAACAGACCGATAAACGGCGCAACATATGACACCATAGACAAGAACCACAAATTGCGTTCAAACGGACGTGTCAGACGATCGACAATCAAATCCAGATTGTCTGTGTTCTTGATTTTAATTGGATTTTTTTTGACATAGTGCCACATGCGGATTTTTTCAATAATAATTGCCCATGACATAATGCTGCCGATGACCAATACAACCGATATAAACAACGTCATCAGGTCGCCTGTAAACAGGTTTGTCAGCGAAAAACTGCTTGTAGTTTCCATTTTCCTTTCCTTTTCTTCTTTTTTTTTATTCTGCGGTTATTTTCTGCAAAATCTGGTCGGGTATACGCTTTGGACGCATGTCGCCCCCAATGTATGCCGCTGTACCGTTCAGTATAGCATAAATTTCCCCATCACGCACGAACTTTTGTTCAATCGACAGCGATGCCGCCCCAACGTGGGTTACCACAGATTCCACCGTCAATTCATCACCCAGTTTCAGCGGCCGAATATATTTTACATTCAGTTCACGAATAACAAACCCAATGTCACCACTGGCCGCCGCCACACCGTGCAGCCAATTCATTCGCGCACGTTCGGCGATTTCAATATATCGGCCGTGATAGACAATTCCACCAGCGTCCGTGTCCGCGTATGCAATCGCGAACGGGAATTTATGAATTTTAGACATGATTTACTTTTCCAGTCCCAAATGTTGATAGCCCGCATCGGTAATAACGCGCCCACGCGGTGTGCGCTGGACAAAGCCCAACTGCATCAAATATGGTTCAATTACATCTTCGATTGTATCCGCGGGTTCTGACAATGCCGCCGCCAAGTTTTCAATTCCAACCGGCCCACCGGCATAGTGCCGAACAATCGTCGTCATGTATTCGCGGTCTATTTCGTCCAACCCGCGCCCGTCAATATGCAACTGGAACAGGGTGGTTTTGATTGTTTCAGGCGAAATATCACTGCGCCCCAGCGCACCCGCAAAGTCACGCGCACGTTTCAGCAATCTGTTCGCAATTCGTGGTGTACCACGTGCACTGCACGCCAGTGTCAATGCTGCATCCGCATCAATCGGTGTGCCCAAAATATTCGCACTGCGCACAATAATCCGCGCCAAATCGTCCGGCGAATAGAACGACAAACGCAAATCAATTCCAAATCGGTCACGCAATGGATTCGACAACAATCCCGTACGGGTTGTCGCCCCCACCAATGTAAACGGAGGCAGGTCGATACGTACGCTTTTCGCAGATGGCCCTTCGCCCAACATGATATCCAACTTGAAATCTTCCATTGCGGAATACAATACTTCTTCAATAGCGGTGGGCAAACGATGGATTTCATCGATAAACAGCACGTCCATTGGTTCCAGGGCGGTCAAAATCGCCGCCAAATCCCCTTGCTTGGTCAGCATGGGCGCAGACGTCGCGCGAAAATTCGTTCCCAGTTCATTTGCCACAATGTGCGCCAGTGTCGTCTTGCCCAGTCCCGGGGGGCCGTATAACAGGACGTGATCCATGGCCTCGCCCCGCGATTTCGCACCATTGATAAACACCGACAGGTTCTGTTTCAGTGCATCGTGCCCAATAAAGTCCGACAGCGTATGCGGGCGAATTGACGCCGCCATTTCATCGGGAATATTTGGATCTAAAAAACGTTTTGTATCTGCTTGCATGGTAAATTACAACAACTTGTCTTCGGAATTTT
>JAUNMD010000010.1:3704-17412 GCA_030531915.1 Pseudomonadota bacterium | reverse complement strand
ATGTGTATGATTGCCCGTCACCACGTACAATTCGCACATCTGCGGCCCAAGTGCCAATTTCGGTGCAATATTCTGTGCCGTGCACAAATAACATTTATGGTGCAGAGTGCAGATAAACGCATTTGTTGTGTGATTTATGCCCGCTGAATTTTTCAGCGGGTTTTTCATTCTGCGATTGCGTTATTTGTTTGTTTTGTGTTATAATTGCCGTATCAAATTAGGGCAGAGAGAGAAATTGCAGGGTAATACTATCACCATTAAACGTAAAAAATACGCCACAGGTCTGTTTTGGCAGCCGATTGGGGCGGGTTTTGTCGCGCGCACGTACGCACGTAATTTGGCGCGCGGTGTTGACCATAAATACAACATGTATGCCGAATATCGGTCTATGGTCGGATTGGGGTCACGTCGCGTGGGACATCGCAGTTGTATGTCCGCGGCGGCGGCAGAGGTTATGGATTCCCTGACCGAATTTAATTCGTTTTTGGGTGTTTTTCCGGCGGGTGACCAGTTTTATTTGGTTGCGGTGCGTAATGGTATAATTTTGGAAGACAAGGTTTTTGCCCGCGCCGATGATGCGCGCGCGGCGTATTCGCGTCTGGCAGAAATTCCGGATTGGAATGCTTTGTTTGCCCCAGGGGCGTGGGGAATGCCACGTGCCGTTGAACGTAATTTGTCGGATTTGATTACGGATTCTGCGCATGCGACGATACATCATATCAGTCGCCTGTCACGTATTACGGTATCGGGTGGCGTAATCGCACTGTTTATTGTTGGGCTGTTGATATTCTTTCGTGAACCGTTACAGCAAATGATGACACCGCCACAGGTTGCAAAAATCAATCCTGAATTGGCGGCGGAATATAAACGCCAGATAGAAGAAAAAAATAAAGAGTTGGACGCGCAATTTGAAATTGAAAAGAAATTGCCCCCGCAACCATTGGTGATGCCGTATGATAACCTGCCGGATGTGGCGGCGCGTGCCGATGTTTGTTATCAGGCGATTGGTTTTGTGATGCAGCCAATCTATGGTTGGAATCAGGTATCGGCCGAATGTGGTGAAACACATGCGACCGCGCGTTTCGCGCGCAGTTTTGGAACGTTGGCCGATTTTTATCAGGTGGCGACGGAATTGATGCCGGCGTCATTTGTGTCCGAAGAATCATCGGATTCTGTGTCTGTGCGTGCCACATTGCCGAATGTTGAAACGCATTCGTCGATTGATGAACGCGATGCAGAAACTGTTGTGCGCGCGATTCAGACCGCGTTTCAGGGAATATCAACCAACGTTGATGTGAATGTGGTTACGGACGTTTTAACAAACGGTGTTGATACGGCGACCTTGAATGTTGTAGAGGTTGGGGCTGAATCCAAGATGACACCAATGCAATTCATGAAAATCTTTGACGATTTTGGTGGGGTTTATATGACGCGTTGTACGTGGAATGTCAGCGCACGAATCTGGAACTATGAGGTGATAATCTATGTTAAATAAATTGATGGTAAATTTGTTGTTGGTGGCATCTGTGGTGGCATTGCCTGTGTCGTATGCATCGGCCGAGGTTCTGGACGAAGATATTGAAATCACTGAAAGTGTATCAGATGGTGAAAATGCATCTGATGATGCGGCAATGGAAGAGCAATCTGCGAACGCGGTTGCGAATTATGATGTTGATGGTTCGTTGTTTCAACAGATTACAGATTTGGAACAAGAAAAAGTTCTGATGCAGTTGGAAAAAGAACGCGCCCAGTTGGATTTGGAACTGGACAGATTGGCGGCTGAAAAAATCAAGCTGCATATGGAAATTGATACTCTGTCGGGGCGTGCGGAACAGCAGCAGCAGGAACTGGAAAATGCCAAGGCCAAGTTAGAGGCCGAGACAGCAAAATTAGAAAAGCAAAAGGCGGCATTGGAAAGTGAAGATGCTGAACCTGTTGCCAAATCCGCCCGCGCGGCCAGCACAGATGACGAGAAGACAGAGGTTAAAAAGGTTACCGAACTGTTCAAACTGGTAAATATTTTCGGCGCAGGCAATCAATTACAGGCAACGGTTGCAGACCTGACGACGGGCCAGAATAAAAAGATTTCTGTGGGGCGCAGCATAGATGGTTATACAGTAAAATCCATATCGTTGGACGACGGGATTATGTTTGTTGACCCAGATGGCAATGCCCAGACATTGAATGTTGTCAGTGGTAAATAATTAAACGTGGGACGCATGGTATGAATGATGCAGAAAACAATGTTTTGAACAATATTCCGGTGGAAAGCAAACCATCTGTGCCGGCGGGATTGGAAAATTCCGAAACCAAAGATATTGTTGATTATTTGTTTTCAAACGGCAATCGTTTGATGACGGCGACTGGTGCGCCGTTGGAATTGCCACGTGATACCCAAGGGTTGATTGCATATTTTTCAGGTGGTGAAATTATTATTTCGCGCACGCATCGTTATGATGGACGTGTGCTGGCGTTCTTGGATTTATTAAAGGCGCGTGGTCGCGCAATGCGCGTGCCATTTTATTCTGATTTGGGTTTGGTGTCGGCGATTTATAAATCGTATGATGCGCGTTTGGGCGGCACGGCACGTGTCAGCCGCGATTACGACAACCAAATGCAAAAAGATTTTGTTGATATTGTTGCGCGCGCGGCCGCCCAGAAAGTGTCTGATATTCATATCGAGGTTGGCGATCAAACAACAATATATTTCCGTATTGATGGCAGTATGCAACCAGTTCTGGAATATAATTCCCAGTGGGGTGAATCGTTTGTTCGTGCGGCGTTTGCATCGTCTGATATGTCAAATGCGAACTATGCCCAGAATGAATATCAATCCGCCCAGAAAGATGGACGCACGCCCCTGCGCGGAACCAAGGATTTATATCTGCCACTGGGGATTTTGAGTATTCGTATGCAATTCAATCCGATCGCATTTGGGTCGCGCTATGTCGTGATGCGATTGCTGTACGATAACCCGTCCGAGGGGATTAAAACCGAACAAGAATTTGGCGAATATGAACAACGTTTGTTGATGCGTCTGCGCGCGTTTCCAACCGGTCTGGTAATTGTTGCGGGGCCAACCAGTTCTGGTAAATCAACGACATTGGTTCGCAATATGTCATTGATGTTGAAAGAACGCCATTATGAAATCAATATGATTACGGTGGAAAATCCCGTTGAACAAAAGATTTTTGGTGCGCACCAGATGCCGGTCGTCAACACCACGAACGAGGAAGAACGCGAAGAGAAATATACAGAGGCATTGGCGGCCGCATTGCGCAGTGACCCTGATACATTGATGGTTGGTGAAATTCGTACACTGGCGGCGGCGCAACTGACGGTGCGTGGTGCATTGTCGGGGCACAATGTTTGGACAACGTTGCACGCCAATTCTGCGATGGCGGCGTTGACACGTTTGTTGGATTTGGGTATTGAATCATTCAAATTAAAAGAAGAAACACTGATGCGTGGATTGATTTCCATGCGTCTGTTCAAAAAATTGTGTCCGTATTGTCGGGAACGCTTGATTGATCACCCAGAACACCCCGCATACCAGCGTGTGTTGGACGCGTTTGGGGAACTGGGGCTGCGTCAGGTTTATATTCGTGGCGCGGGTTGCAAGGAATGCAAGGGTACAGGAACGTTGGGACGTATCAAGGCCGGTGAAATCATTATCACAAACAGCGAATTTTTACGTCTGGCGTTGGCGGGCAATACCGATGGTGCATTGCGTTACTGGTTGGAAGATATGGACGGCCGCACATTGAAAGAGGCGGCAATGGCCTTGATGTTGCAGGGCATAATTGGTGTCGACGAATTGGAACGTTGGGTTGGATTATTGGACAGACCAGGGGTGTATTGATATGACAACCAAACTGGACAAGATTTACGCAAAAATTGTGTTCAAATTGAACACTGAAAAACGTATGGCGATTGCGCGCAAGTTGGCGTCGCTGTTGCGTAATGATTTTTCGTTGATGGACGCGTTGGGCCGTTTGGAAATGGTAGAGTCCAAAAATGGGGCAAAACCAAACGAACCATTTGCCATTGCAATGCGTGAATTTCAGCAAAATCTGGAACGTGGTATGAGTTTTTCTGACGCGACGCGTGATTGGGTGCCTGCGGACGAAACGTTGTTGCTGACGTCTGGAAATTTGTCTGATTTGGTGATTGCGCTGGAAAGTATCAGTCGTGTTGTTGATGGTGCACAGCGTATCAAGCGCGCGATGATTGGTGCATTTGCGTACCCGTTATTCTTGTTGGCGTTGACGTTTGGTATAATCATTATGGTTGGATTGTATCTGGTTCCGCCATTGGCAGAGGTTGCCGGTAATTCCGTTGTATGGCAATCGGGGGCGGCATCGCTGATTGCGTTGTCTGAATTTTCAATTAAATATTGGTACGCGTTTGTAGTTGTGTTCTGTTCTGTGATTTTGATAGTGTGGGCCAGTTTGTCGCATTGGTCGGGCCCGCTGCGCCGCGTATTTGACAAATTACCACCATGGAATATTTACAAGATTCAGTTGTCGGTTGGTTGGCTGATGGGGTTGTCGTCAATGGTTGCGGCGGGGATTACAATACCGGACGCGATGCGTATGTTGGCGGACAATTCGAACAGATATCTGCGCAGTATTTTGGACGCAACGTTACGTTATATCGCAAATGGTGATAATCTGGGTATGGCGTTGGCGCATTCGGGGCGTGATTTCCCGAACGAGGAACTGATTGGCGATTTAACGATTTATGCCGATATGAATGGTTTTGACAAGAACTTGTCGCGGGTTGCAAACGACTATCTGGACGAATCCGTGCGCAAGATTGAATCGATTTCCAATGTGTTGAACAGCGTGGGAATTTTGCTGGTGTCGTTGGTTATTGCATGGGTTGTATTGGGTACATTCCAGATGCAAGATCAAATCACCGCAGCGTTATCATAGAAGTGAATAATTGATAAAGTGATAAAAATAATGTGCGCGCCGAACAGCGCGCTATCTTATTATCTATGCTCTAATAAAAAAATGCCCCGTGTGGGGCATTTTTTATACCATAAACGGCAGGTTTTCCAATGTGCCTTCGGCGACACGGACATTGACGTCCAGCATTATAAATACCGCATCAGGCGTTTTTGGAATGCTTTCGCTGAATAATTCTGTACCCAGCAAGTGGCTGGTATTGACCGACAGTTTGGTTATCAAATGGTCATCGTCCAGCAATGTATAAATTGGTCCGATATCACGTGGGGTGTTTTCGCCAACCTCGTGTTCATTCTGGGGGCAACGCAGGCCGTCCAGCAATGTTTTTACGCGATTATCGATATCACGGCGTGGAACACCCACAATTTCAGGGTGCATCATTTGAATATCAATTTCCGCCAATAATTTCAGGTTTGGCGTAATGATTGGATTCCAATCAATACCACCCACGTGGCGGGTTGTAATTGGGCTCTTGGTGGCGGTTGGCACCATATATTGCGTCAGGTTATTCCATGGCTGGTGTTCCACCAACTTTTTCAGTTGTGGGTGGAATTGCATGCGAATATCGGCAATATGCTGTGACCGCTTTTTGGGATTGATTAAAATATCACCAAAATACAATAACTTGAATTTCATGGATTATTTCTCCTTGGCCAATAATTCTTTGAATTTTTCGTCTGCCAGTGGGTGCAGGCGATACGCAGGAAATCCGTCCTTGGTCTTGGAATGAACCAATGGGTCGATTGTAACCATTGGGCGTGAACCATATTTGGTCAGGATTTTTGTCCCGCGTTTGAATTGTTCGTGCATAATCTGGGCCGCGGTCAGTTTGTCCGTGCCGTACTTTTTAGCCGCCGCCACTGGCGACAGATAGTCAGATTTTGAAAATACTGGTGCTTTGTTTTCTGCCATAATTTTTATCCCCTTTTTCCTTGATAATTATACCAGAAATTGCTATTTTTCACATAGAAAAAAGAAAGGAATATAAATGGCTGTAAATAATGAATATACCGGTGATTCAATCAAGGTGTTAAAAGGACTGGAAGCGGTCAAAAAACGCCCCGGAATGTATATTGGCGACGTGGGCGAAGGGGGTTCTGGTCTGCACCATATGATTTATGAGGTGGTAAATAACTCTATCGACGAAGCGATGGCGGGTTATGCGGACACCGTGTATGTTTCATTAAATGCGGACGGGTCGGCGACAATTCGCGATAACGGTCGTGGTATGCCATTTGATATCAATCACGAAACAGGGCGCAGTGCGCTGGAACTGATTATGTGCGAATTGCACGCCGGTGGTAAATTTGATAACGAAGGTGGTGGTGCGTACAAGGTGTCGGGCGGTCTGCACGGTGTGGGTGTATCAGTTGTAAATGCGTTGTCAACGTGGCTGGACGTGCGTGTATGGCGCGGTGACAAGGAAGCCCAGATGACGTTTGCCGATGGTGTGCCGACATCTGATTTGAAAATCACAGAAAATAAAACACATCATGAACATGGGACAGAGGTTACGTTCCTGCCGTCGCCTGATACATTTACGGGTACTGAATTTAGTTTCGATACGATGGAAACATGGTTGCGTGAACAGTCGTATCTGAATGCAAATGTAAAGATTATTTTGGAAGACCTGCGTGGGCCAGAAAAAAAGACACGTGAATTTCATTCTGTTGATGGATTAAAGGGTTTTGCAACATATCTGGACAAATCCAAAGAATTGTTGAACCGTGACCCAATCCAGATGATAAAGCAGATAGATGAAACGTATATCGAAATCGTTCTGCAATGGACAACGGCGTATACCGAAACATCACTGTGCTTTACAAATAATATTCCAAACCGCGATGGTGGTACGCACTTGGCGGGTTTCCGCGCCGGTTTGACACGTGCGATAAACAAGTATATTGGTGAAAAGGTTACCAAGAAAGACATCAACCTGTCGGGCGAAGATTTCCGCGAAGGGTTGACCAGCATTATCAGTGTGAAAATCCCAGATCCTAAATTTGGTTCACAGACCAAAGACAAGTTGGTATCGAGCGAGGTTCGTCCACTGGTTGAAAATACCGTATCAGAATTGCTGTATGAATATTTGGAAGAAAATCCTGTTATTGCAAAACTGATTGTGGACAAGATTGTAGAGGCCGCCACCGCGCGCGAGGCCGCCCGCAAGGCACGTGAATTGTCACGTAAAAAGACCGGCCCAGAACTGGGTGGGTTGCCTGGGAAATTGGCAAACTGTTCTGAACGTGATCCGGCAAAGTGCGAATTGTTCATTGTGGAGGGGGATTCTGCTGGTGGTACGGCAAAGCAGGGGCGTGACCGCAAGACACAGGCGATTTTGCCACTGCGTGGTAAGATTTTGAATGTTGAACGTGTACGTTTCGATAAAATGCTGAGTTCTGATACAATCGGCGCATTGATTACAACAATGGGTGCGGGTATCGGCAAAGATGATTTTGATATCGAAAAAATGCGCTATCACAAGGTTATTATCATGACCGATGCTGATGTCGACGGTCAACATATTCAGACGTTGCTGATGACGTTCTTTTACCGCTATATGCCAGAGGCGATTGAACGCGGGTATATCTATGTTGCAAAACCACCGCTTTATGGCGTAACACGTGGCAAGCAGCAGTTGTATCTGCAAAACGAACGCGAAATGGACGACTATCTGATGGATCAGTTGGCGACCGATGGTGTGATTGAAACATTTTCGGGTGCACAGATTTCGGGTGCGGATTTGAAACGCCTGTTGACGCTGATTTTGAATATGCAAAATACTTTGCAGGCATTGGGGCACATTATGCCATTGCGTTTTATCGAGGCGTTGGCCCTGAATGGCGTATTTGATAATGAAACCGCGGACGCGTTTGCGGCAACACAAAAATTGCTGGACGCCCAAGAATTGGAATTTGAACGTGGTTGGCATGTGTCTGGTGATGACAGTGGTATTACCGTTACACGTACATTGCGCAGCGTTACAGAAACGTACGTATTGCCACGTGAAAAAATCAATTCGCCAGAGGTTCGCGCATGGTTGCGTCTGGACGGTCGCGATGAATTGATGGAAATCTTTGTTCACCCATGTGTGTTGCGGGTCAAGGCGAAATCGCAAAAGATTTGGGGTGCGTTGAACCTGTTGAATACTGCGTTTGAATATGCGAAAAATGGATTAAAGATTCAACGCTATAAAGGTTTGGGTGAAATGAACGCGGAACAGTTGTGGGAAACCACAATGGATCCAAATAACCGCAGTTTGTTCCAAGTGAAAATCAATGATGCATCACAGGCGGACGAGGTTATTTCCATGCTGATGGGTGATGTTGTTGAACCACGTCGTGACTTTATCGTTGAAAATGCGCTGGACGCGAATTTGGACGTATAGTGCGGGGGGGCATAGATGGCTGAATTTGTTGATAAATATGGTCAGGTTCATCGTGCGGTTGTAAACAATTTGGTTTCACCAGAATTGGTTGCAAAACAGAAAGAACGCGCGGAACTGGCAGATATGGTGTACAACAATTCAGACAGAATGGTAAATGTTGATTTTGCGCGTCGGCGTTTGGAACAACTGGATCAAGAACTGGCCGCGGGAAATAAAAAATCAGCTTTTAATGCCGCAAATGATAAATTAAAAGCGAAAATGAATGCCAACCAGATGTCGCCAGAAATGATGGCGGCATTGGCCAGTATGGCTGAAAAAGAATAACATTATGTTTGATGCAAAATGGTTCTTTGATTTAGATACGCGGTTGCGTGCGGCGGGCTTGGACAGTGATGCGCAATCGTTTGACCAAATCAAAGACAACCTGATGCATCGGCATATTTGTGATGCAGACGCGTTTGCATCGCAATGTGCGTATGTGATTTTGGCGGGTGGTTTTTCACAAAAGACGGCGAAATCAATTCATGAAAAAATTATGTCTGCGTTGCGTGCGCGTGGCGCAGATTTTGATTATTTGTTTTCTATTTTTCATAATAAAAATAAAATAAATGCGATTTGTAAAATTTGGGAAAATCGCGATGCGCTGTGTGCGGAATATTATAAACTGGGTGATGTTGATGCGCGTCTGGGGTTCTTGGCGCGTTTGCCACATATTGGAAAAATCACGGCAAATCATTTGGCACGAAACTTGGGCGAAGATGTTGTGAAATACGATATTTGGATTCAACGCTTGGGCGCGCTGTACAGCGGAAATCCGGTGTGTTACGCAAAAATTGATAATAAAAAATTAAACCCAGATATTCGCGCCGCGTGCGATGCAATGTTTGAAAAATTGTGTGCTGAAACATCTCTGCCACGTGGGTATATCGATGTTGTTTTATGGAAGGCGTTACAAACAGGGTTGATAAAATTATGAATGTGAAAATTGAACAATCATGGAAAGACGCATTGGCGGGTGAGTTTGATAAAGATTATTTTATCAAACTGACGGACTTTGTGCGCACCGAATATTTGGCGGGGCATGCGGTGTATCCCGCGCCACAGAATATATTCAATGCGTTTAATCTGTGCCCATTGCCAGATGTCAAGGTTGTGATTATTGGTCAAGACCCATATCATGAACCAGGGCAGGCGCACGGTCTGTGCTTTTCTGTATTGCCACCAACGCCCGTGCCACCCAGTTTGATAAATATTTACAAAGAAATTGAATCTGACTTGGGTCGCCCCAGTGCAACACACGGGGATTTAACCGCGTGGGCGCGTCAGGGCGTATTGCTGTTAAATTCTACGTTGACGGTGGCGGCACATCGTGCGGCATCACATGCGGGACGCGGGTGGGAACAATTTACCGATGCGGTTATTCGTGCGGTGGCGACGCGTGATAATATTGTTTATATGCTGTGGGGTTCGTACGCCCAGCGCAAGGCAGAATTTGTTGACCCATCACGCAATTTGATATTGAAATCGGTGCACCCATCACCGCTGTCTGCGCATCGTGGATTCTTTGGTAATCACCATTTTTCACGTGCGAACGAGTATCTGGTTCAACACGGCAAAACACCGATAGAGTGGTAATCCGTTAAAAATTATATGTAAAGCCCAGACCGTAAAACGCGTATGAATAGTTTTCACGTGCGGTGTTTGCGTTGGAAAAATGCTGCATAAATAATTCAACATTCATGCGGTCGTTTATCTTGTACCCGCCAATCATTTTCCACTGGAATAATAACTTTGCCCCCAGACGTTCGTTCTGTTGCGCTTGCAGGCCGACACCTGCGCCGTTGGCATAGTACCATCTTTTTCCGTGAAACAGGACGACATCTTCGCTGATAAATACCATTGGAATGCTGTATTTATCCCAATGCCAACCGTACTTTTCACCAAAACCGATTGTTTGCCCAATATTCAGCGATTGACGCGCCGGCACGCGAAAGAATGTTGTCGGCTGGGAATACTGGAAATGCAGCATGTAAAATGGCACGGGGCGCAATGGTGGCGGAACCAAGAATCCACTGTCGATACCCTGGCCAAAATGGAATGCCAGTTGGTTTTCATACTTGCCGAAAAATGGATTATCGGCGGCGACGGCATTGGCTGCAAAAATAATGCCAAATAAAGATGCTAAGAATTTTTTCATGACGCAATATAATACACTATTTTTGCCCACCTTTCAAACAAAATATTAAAAAATATAATAATTATGCAATCAGAATAAAATCCGATTGCAGTGCGCGCGTATAATTTTGTGGACATTTAATTTTTTTATGTTTATAATGCGCGGGCGTTGGCGGGATAGCTCAGCTGGTTAGAGCAGCGGAATCATAATCCGCGTGTCGGGGGTTCAAGTCCCTCTCCCGCTACCAAAAATTCAACCCCGATTTATATCGGGGCTTTATTTTTGGTAATTGTAGAGTGCTGTTGCCTTTTTCAAAAATCATTACCGACCAAATCATAGCGGCGGTGGATACAACGTATTGTGGTCTGGTGTACGCCGGCGGTTATTTTATAATATATATGTCGACCGTCGCGGCGTGATGCAACAAAATCATCATCAGACATTTTTTTCAGATACTGGGAAACCTTTATCTGGGGAATTTCTGTGCCGTGAACTATATCAGATACACATGATTCACCACACCACGTCAGGTATTCCAAAATGCGCATCTTGTCATAATTTGCAAACAGTTTGATTCTGTTTGCCGCCATGGTTGTGTAATCGGTTGGCAAAATTTCACGAAAACCACGTCGCAAGAATCGCAGGTTATCGGTCATATGTCCATATAATTTACGCAGACATACAAATATACTGGCGGGGTATTCAGTGCAAATTTCATAGTAAATAAAAATCCCGCGACGTGTCGTTTGAACCAAGTGTGCATCGCGCATTTTGCGCAGGTGTTGGGAAATAATAACCTGTTCTGTGTCCAAACCGTGTGCGATTGCCGATACAGATGATGCGCCAAATACGTCCAAAAATTCCAATATGCGCAGGCGCAGTGGGTGGGCGACATATGTCAATGCGCGCGCCGCACGACGCATAATTTCTGGTGGTAATGGCAACGATAATTTTTCTTCGGTCATATTTGATATCCTGTTGATATTTGAACAATAGCAAAGATTTTTTATGCCTGCAAATAAATAATTTGACTTTTTGATAGATATTAATTATTATATATATTGAAATTGATATATAAAGGAAAGAAAATATGAAAAAGTTTTTTGGATTATTGGCGGGTGTGACGTTGTTGTCATCGTCTGCATTTGCAAATCCTGCGTGTCCGGTATGCACGATTGCGATTGGTGCATCACTGGAAATTGCGCATCGTACCGGTGTGCCCGACAGTGTGGTTGGCCTGTGGGCGGGTGCTTTGTTGGCACTGGTGGGATATTGGTTGATAAGGTTTTGTGATGCGCGTGGCTGGCATTGGCGTGGGCGTAATGCAATGTTGATTGCGATGTCGGTTGCATCGGTTGGTTTTTCGTATTTGGGAACGGTTAAATACAATCCGGTGTGGATTTGTGGGCTGTTTCGTATGGATATGTTGTTGTTCGGTACGCTGTGTGGGGCGGCGATATTTATATTGACCGAAAAACTGTACGATTTTATGAAAGCACGCAATGGTGGTCACGCACATTTTCCATTTGAAAAAGTTTTGTTGCCGGTTGTTGTGTTGGCGTTGGTCAGTTGGGCAATGACGGCATGTTTATAAAGATAAAACAAAGGAGGAAAACAATGGCAATGGAAAAAATCAAGAGTGTTAAAGAATATGTTGAAAAAATGGACGCCGCGAAAAAGGTGAATCCAAAAGACCTGTCGTCAGATCAGGATTTATCAATCGGTATTATGAATCTGATTTCTATCGAAGAGCATCTGATGTTTTCGGGTGCGAAGACGGGCAAGCACGAATTTTACGATATGATAAATGATGTGCGCGATTTGCGTAAACGCATGATGCAAAAAATCATTCCATCGTACGAGGGCGAGGTTTGGTGTATATCAAAGCACCTGTTGGCGGCCGCTATGCGGTTGTTTGAGGTTGGAACCAAAGCGCAATCGGCGGGGGACAGTGCACAGGCAAACGAACTGTTTGATGAATCGTATGGTCTGTATTGTATGTTCTGGGGGCTGAATATGGGTATGATTGGTGGCGATGTAAAGTATATCAAGGCCCAGCCAGAAAAAAAGCAGTGTGCCATCACGGCAGATGTTGCGCAAAAAAACGCGACCGCACCTGACACAACAATCGTTGCGGACACGACCGGCACAGGTACAATGTCACGCCTGAAAAACTGGGTAAAAAACGCGGTAAATTGTTGTTTGGAATAATACAAAAAACACCGGCAAATGCCGGTGGTTTTTATTTTACGTATTTGTTCTTGATTTTTAGGCGCAATACCGTATAATTGCGGGGCAATGGCAAAGTTGCCCTAATAGTCTAGTGGTAAAACACGTCCTTGGTAAGGACGAGTCGCAAGTCCGATTCTTGCTTAGGGCACCAGAAATGCATCATCTACTTTGCGTTTGTTTGTTTTTGTTCATGATGTGTTTCGCCGTTGACAGAATTTTATGGGGACGATTGTGTTGATGTGACTGACAACCACGGAATAATCATAACCCACGTACAAGTTATAAATCAGGGTGGCACCGCGCGGAAATCGCGCCCCTGTGGAAATCATTTGGGTGCCAAATCCAATCCTTAGATGATGAAATTTTGGCGTCCATGACAAAGCAAAAGGGACCAAAATGGTTGTATCATTAAAATCAAAGTACAGAACCCATACTTGTGGCGAATTGAATGCGTCCAATGTGGGGCAATCTGTTGTTCTGTCGGGCTGGGTTCATCGCAAGCGTGACCATGGGTCATTGCTGTTTATCGACCTGCGCGATAATTATGGAATTACCCAGTGTGTATTTGACGGTGGGGACGAGGCATTGGAACGTGTGCGTCCGGAATCTGTGATTCAGATTACCGGTACGGTTGTTGCGCGTGATGCGTCCGCGGTCAATGATAAAATCCCAACCGGTGCGATTGAAATCAAGGCGGAAAAGTGGGACGTTTTGACCAACGCAAATGTTTTGCCATTCCAAGTGTTTGGCGACGACGATACTGTTTCCGAAGATTTGCGTTTGAAATATCGTTATATCGACCTGCGTCGTGAATCATTGCACCAGAATATTTTGTTCCGCAACCGTATGATTAAATTTATGCGCGACCAGATGTGGAATATGGGATTCTCGGAATTTCAGACACCTATTTTGACCGTGTCTTCGCCAGAGGGCGCGCGT
>JAUNMD010000010.1:0-3694 GCA_030531915.1 Pseudomonadota bacterium | reverse complement strand
ATTCAGATTTCTGGATTTGACCGTTATTTCCAAATCGCGCCATGTTTCCGTGACGAAGATTTGCGTGCTGACCGATTGCTGGAATTTTACCAGTTGGATATGGAAATGTCGTTTGTTGACCTGCCTGATATTCAGGCGGTGGGTAACGAACTGATTCCTGCAATCATTCGTGAATTTGTTCCAAATGCGAATGTATGTCCGGAAATTCCACACATTCCATTTGACGAGGCGATGTTAAAGTATGGTTCTGATAAACCTGATTTGCGTAATCCAATTATCATTTCAGATGTGACGGACATTTTCCGTGGGTCTGATTTTGGCATTTTTGCAAACGCGATTGATGGTGGGGCGATTGTTCGCGCAATCCCAGCACCAAATTCCGCCGACAAACCACGCAGTTGGTTCGATAAACTGGGTGAATATGCGGTCAAAGAATTGGGATTGGGTGGCTTGGGCTATATCGTCTTTGCGGGCGAGGCCAAAGGCCCAGTTGCCAAGAAACTGGACGCGGAACGCATTGCTAAATTGCATGAAATTGCGGGCGACAATGCATCGTTGTTCTTTGTATGTGACGCGCCAGACAACGCGGCCAAGGCGGCGGGTAAACTGCGCAACAAATTGGGCGAAGATTTGGGCCTGATTGACGAAAACGATTTCCGTCTGTGCTGGATCGAAGAATTTCCATTCTTTGAAGCAGACCCAGAATCACCGACGGGTATTGCGTTCACACATAACCCATTCTCGTTCCCGATGGCAACATTGGAAGAATTGAATACGCGCGATCCACTGTCTATCAAGGCGGCACAGTTTGATATGGTGTTAAACGGTGCTGAAATTTGCAGTGGTGGTTTGCGTAACTTTAACCCAGAAATCATGGTCAAATGTTTTGATATTACCGGCTATGACGAAGAAACGGTTAAAGAAAAGTTTGGCGGAATGTACACTGCGTTCCAGTACGGTGCACCACCGCACGGTGGTTGTGCATTCGGTATTGACCGCTTGGTACAAATCATGCGCCGCGAACCAAACCTGCGCGAGGTTGTGTTGTTCCCAACCAACCAGCGCGGTCAGGATTTGATGATGGGGTCACCATCGCCAGTTACAGAACAGCAACTGCGCGAAGACCACATTCAGGTTCGCAAGAAAAACTAAAAAAAACACATTTTATGTTTTTATTCAGTCCGCGCAATGCGGGCTGAATTTTTTATATGAAATCAAACCTATGAAAATATGGACGCGGTGCGGGTATAATTCACATACATAAATACAAAGGGGTGTGATATGCCACGCGCAAAACCAGATATTGATAAATTAGCGTACACATTGGGGTTAAATGAATACCAGACGCGTGTGCTGAAACAAAACTATGGCAAATATGATGTTTGTCATTTGGTGCTGCGGGGTGGGGTGCTGTATGCGCCACGCAATCGTGTGCGTGGTTTTATTGACAGGTTATTACACCCGTTTGCCGCGCCGTATGCTGATTTAATTGGGCGCGATAAAATACTGATGCATGCGTCACGTAATGTTAAACTGGTTGCGGGTGGTTATCATTGTATCAGAACAGACAATGGAAAATTGTGGTCTGATAAATACGGAAACATAATTACGTCCGATATTGCGCATCGCGCAATATCGGAACAAGTACACTAGAACTGCGAATGTGTTTTTACAAAACTGCGCATAAATCCACCGTCGAAATTTGTCATAATATCGGTCAGTGAATAATTACGCGTTCCATCGGGCGATATGGTCAGGCGTACCGGTGCGGGCGTGGGTGATGTCCCGCGCAGCACCATATTCAGCACAACCGTCATATTGCCATTATCAATATCAAATTCGCCATATGCATCAACGTGCCGCATTTGTAATGTCAATGGGCGTGATGTAATAAATCCGCCATTATCATATTTACCAATAATATGCATATTCTTGATTCTGGTTTCGCCACGGGTCAATGCATCTGCCAATGCGTATTCGGCATTGAATGATGTGATTTGATTCGCGCTGGCATAGAAATTATCAAATCCCAATCCGACCAAATAACCGCCGTCGACAATCATATCAATATCGCCCGCCAGATTATAGAATATGTCGTGCGCAATTATGCCGTGGGTTTTCATATTGATGTCGGCGGTAATCACAGAATCACGAATATTTATTGGCATGCGTCCCGACAACAAATACCCATCAATAACAAAACGATTTAACTGGGCCGATATGTCGTATTTATTATCGTGTCGTGAAATTGTTGCCAACAGGTTTCCGCGCGCACGGTCTGTGATGGATAATATTTGTGTGTCTGGTTTCAGGGCATAGACAAAGTTTTTATATTCTGTGCCATTATAAATTACAGCGTCTGCGGACAACGATACGTTTACTGGTAACGTGAATGGCACGGTCAATGGGGACGGACCCAAAAATTCCAATTCATCGTAATTATCAATGTAATACTGGCTGGCGAATGCATCAATATTCAATGTATCTGTGCGCAGGGTGATGTTGCGACCACTGGCCGTGCCGGTAAATTTGTGGCCCGCAATTTGTAATTCCAAATTAGATATATTGCGGTCATTAAACGTCCCAGATAAGGTGTATTCAAAATCATTCACAGATTGCAGATTTACATCTGGCAATAATTCCTTGAAACTTTTGCCCGATAAATAGAACTGGTTTTTCGCAACTGTGATATTCCATTTCTGATTGTACGGTGTGAATTTCATAATTGCGCCATTCCACGTAAAATCGCCCGCCGCGTCCAACATAAATTCAGGCAGGTATTTGAACGCTGGCATTGCCCAACGCAGGGTTTTATTTCGCGCAAATGTGTATGACGAATTTACCCGATCGCCATCAATATCAAACGTGCCGGCGATATTTTTGAACTGAAAGTTTAATGCGCCGCGCGTGCCCAAACGGCGTGCCGCGCGAATCAATTTGTCGGCATCGGGCATGTTTTCGTCGGCAGACATAAACGCATTAAAAGAATCCTGATCAACCGCAACGCTGCCGCCGATGTTGCCATATGCAAATTTGCTGCATGTCCATTTGTTGGGCGTGCCAGAAAACAGGCACATTGTTTGTACGCCATCGACCGGCATATTTATCAAGATATCGTGCGCACCATTTGCATCAATCGTGCCACCGGTGATTGCGATATTGTCGGCGATGATTGTTGATATTTGGATTAAATCATGTGTGCCGATTGCGTCCAGACGCAGATGTTCAAATGTGCGACCGCCAATTTTCAATTTGCCGTATAAATCTAAATCAAATGTTGTGCGTGCGTACAGGCGTGATGGATTCATCAAGAATGAAAAATCATAATCCAAGTCAGTTGCGCGCATGTGAATATCACGGTCACCATCGGGTGATATTTTTATGCTGCCTGAAAAATTATCGGATTCGATATTGGTAAATTCAAAACCATAACCGCCGTCCCAACTGAAATCCATACTCAGTTTTATTTCGCGGTCAATGCGTGGGGTACGAAATTCAAACCATTCATTGACGTTTGCGGTTTCAATATCCAAATGTCCACGTGCCGTCCCGTCCGAGAACAGTTGTCCCGTGATTTCCAGATTATTGTTATAGTTGCGGATTATAAATTCGTCGTTTTCAAATTCCACGTCGTATTTGTGGTCGCGTGTACGAACCGTCCCGTCCAGTTTGCCGTCAACAAAACGTGCACGCT
>JAUNMD010000009.1 GCA_030531915.1 Pseudomonadota bacterium | reverse complement strand
GATTTTACGCACCGATTGCACCACCAGTGACACCCCACGATAAATCACCGCCACCGGCAACAGAACGAACGATAACGGCGTTTTATGCAAAAACCACCATGGTGTTTTCATACTTATTTTCCTTTCTTTGATTTCTTGGCGGCACGACGCGCGTCGCGCGCGGCACGCATATCTTGCTTGAATTTATGCGCGGTCAAATCCTGCTCAACCTGAAACAGGTTAAATTCCCCGTCCATTTCACGAACCTGACGCACCATTAAATCTTCCAAATTCTTGCGCACTTTTTCAAATTCCGCATCACTGCATTTACGATCAATGAACATGGGTTCGGCAACACGACATGTAATTTTTGAAAACGGTTTTGCAATCAGATATCTGTCCCAACGCTGTTGAAACCATGCGCGCGAACAAGAATAACACACCGGTATAATCGGCGCACCGGTCATCTTGGCAAAATACAACGCCCCATCTTGGACACGCATAGATGGCCCGCCCGGCCCATCAGGCGAAATACACATGGAATAATTACCATCACGCAACACACGTACCCCTTGGCGCAAGACGGAAATTCCACCATCAGATGTACTGCCATAAATCGGTTTTAACCCAAACAGACGTTGCAATTTCGCCATCATACGACCATCACTGTGCCGTGATGCAACCGCATACGCACGCATACCACCAACACAAATAATCGGCGATAACATCATACTGCGCCCGTGCCAGAACACAAATACTGCGGGTTTTCTACGATATTTCTTGAATACATCATACCCCGTAATCTGAACACGCGACGTTAAATAAATAAACCAAATGCACATCGCAATCAGACCGGCAACCAACCACTGAATCAGCGACATATGCAACACAGGTTCCCAGAACCCTTTCCATAATTTTCTGAATTTTTGATACATAATTTCTATAACCTTTACGGGAATCTTAGCAACAAAAAAAGTATATTTCAAGGCAGCATTAGGTAACAAATCATAACACGCTATGTGCATAAAAACGTGGAATTTGACAGAAATCATATTTTTTATTTGACACCGCGCCGCAAAGGTATATAATCTAAATCACTTTCGACGCGGAGTAGAGCAGCCCGGTAGCTCGTCAGGCTCATAACCTGAAGGTCTGTGGTTCAAATCCACACTCCGCAACCAGTTTTCCGCCCAGAAATCTGGGCGTTTTTTTATTGTACACAGTTTATGTAATGTCCGCAGTCCATCATTGGGGCTACACCAGGGCTACAATTACAAAAAAAACTAAAACGGCGCTATAGTGCGGAAAATTCAACATTTCTATATCAATGTGCCCTGTGCACGCGTGCGGGTCAATTTGCAATGTTCCAGCATTTCTTTGATACTGGCATTTTGATCGCTTAATGCATGAAAAATTCCACCCGTTAACAAAACATACGACCATTCACAGCCCATACGGTCTGATTCTGGCAATTCGTTTATTTTTGTCACCCAATCAACCGCGCTAACTTCCTTGCTGCGCACATCAACATTGTCGGCCCTATCATCACCCTTTGTTTCAACAACATACATTTTATTACCAATTTTTACCATAAAATCAGGATGATACGTGCCCAGCATGCCGTCCTTGCGCAAATAACGCAGGTGTGCAAATGTATGCTTATGTTCATCAATTTTTATCAAGCGTTCAACAGCCCCATCTGCATCGCAATATTCCAAGAACTCTTTTTCCAAATTTGATGTTGATGGATAAAACGTTTTTTCATAAATGGACTTTTTGATATCTAACGCAAAGTTTTCACGCCCAAACATTGTATCAACTTCCGAGAACCAGTGTTTTTCCACTACTGCCTCGGCCACATCAATATTGGTGTGCATTTCATAAATTGCTTTGGACAATTCCGTCAATGTATGTTGCAATATTTGACCATTAGACAATATCAAAACACGCCAATTACCGTCAACCAACGGGTCAAAATCCTGCCCAAACAGGCGCGTCCGAATATACTTATCAATCGTACGCATCAATAATGCCTGATCAATTTGCATCAATGGCAATTCGGTTTTATGGCCATTGCTGCTCATCTTGGCCATATTTACAATGATTGTATTCAACATCTTTTGCAAATATTCGTTGTATGATTTGGCATTGAATATATCACCGCGCACTTTATATTCGCCGAAACGCGTTTTAACTTGCATTTCTACGCCAACAAAGCGTTCGTCATTATCATTGGGCACTAATTGTTTCAAATCTTCTAAACGTGCCCCGTCCCAGCTTTTCATATTTTCCACAGATATAACATCGCCTGATAACGTTTCTTCTTTGTCCTTTATAATACGTGGCCAAAACAAATTTAGTTCTGCAAAATTTGGTTTTAATCCGACAGAAATCATATCACCCAGTGCTTTGCCTTTGCCACCAGGTCTTGCGGTCTGCTCTTCAACCAGCAAACTTTTATCAAGATCATCATAAAACTTTTCAAATGCTGGATGTTCTATAACAAACAAAGTATCCAAATAATTCACAGGTTGTTGTTTCAGATCATATATATTATGCCGGTTTTCTGCTTTACTGTCTTGAAATTCTGGTTCACGCCACATCAAACGCAGCCCGCGTCCCAATACCTGTTCCAGCAAAATCGGTGCCTCTGACGAACGCAACGGAACAATAACGCAAATACTATTAACATCAAATCCTTCGCGCAACATCATAACACTGACAACAACCTTTGGTTTGTCCGACTTATCCATGTTAAACAATTGCTGTTTAGTTTGTTCCCATTCATCTGGTGGAATTTCACCTTTGCGATTGGAATCAATACGCATAATATCATCTTCTTCCAATCCTTCTGACCGCAGAAAATCCACCACAAATGGCGACACATCCGTATCTTCACAAACAACCAACATTTTTGGCGATTTTTTCGCGTTAAAGTTTTCAAAATCTTCACGCAATATATTCAAGCGCGACAAACCGGCCCGCAGCATTAAACGCTGTCCTTCGGATAAACCTATAACCTTCTTTCCATCACGAATAGCCTTGAATTCAATCTGTTCATTGGACAATGCACCCAGTTCTTTACGCTTGTCCAGAATAAAGGTTTTAACAAATCCGGCTTTCATTGCTGTGGCCAATTCAAAATTGGTCACAATATGCGGGAAAAAGTGTTTTGTTCTGTTTTTTCCACCACCGGTCACAATGTACGGCGTTGCAGAAAAATCAATTTGAATAAAACTATCACCCTTTGGTTCTGCAATTGTATTTAATGCGCGCTGCCATTCAACCTCGGCCACAATGCCATTGGATTTACTCTCGTGAATATGATGGGCCTCGTCATTAAATACACACAGGTCTGGCAATTCAGACAGATATTCCAACACGCCACCACGCAAGTATTTTGCATCCAATTCGTCCAATGCATTACCACTGGCAAAACCCGGTGTCTCGGGCAATATTTCAGATGCTATTTTTGTTGTTTCGGTAAAATCAAGCCCCATAATTTGTGTTTCTGGTTCTTCTTCGGAATCGTTTTCATTTAATTTATGCCAGTTTGTTATCGCAATTATTCCACCACCGGTTGTTTTATTTCCAATTTCATGCTTGTCTGCCACAGAATTTTGGATAAACGAAAACACATCCTGACGATACTTTTCTGGCACAAAAAGTTCCTGATTGCTCTTCAGATCGGATGTATCAAAATCACGTTGGCCAACATTAATTTCTTTGCCACAGAACGCATCCAACAGGCGTTCATACACAATCAGCCCAGGTGCAATCAACAGAAAGTTTTTAGTGTATTTCACACCATTATTGGTTTGATATTTTGCATTCAAATACTGCCATATCAGCAACGCGTTTAATACCCAGGTTTTTCCTGTGCCTGTGGCCATTTTTACACAGTATTTTGGATAACGATATTTATTGGCCGTTATAACATCCGTAAAATTCTGGTCAACATACGATGCGTCTGTGACATTAGACAAATGCGCATACATATCAACCACTGATTTTGATTTCAATACTTCGTGAACGTATATTGTATTCAAAATCGCCTGACGTTGACCATCATGGAAATTACGATCACGCACATCACAAAAAGATGGTTCAAACCAATACCGCAACAGGTCGGCAGTGATTGGCGACACGGCCGCTAAGAAACGCCCAGATTCCCACTCTGCATTTACAAAATCGGTTAATCCCTTGGCAAATTTTAAGGGAATATCACGTGTTCCAGAATTTGTTGGTGATGACATAATTAACACCCCTTGGTTTCTTCAACAGAATATGATCTATCAATAGATCCCAACAAAGCTTTCTCAGAAAAACAAGCATAGACGCACAAAAAAACCGCCATTATCGTCAAAAATAAGGTAATCCACCCATTTATGTATTTATATATACACTTAGATTCATAATATAATAAATTGGCGTTATTATAATCATGTTTCCTATCTTTTAGTACTTCATCTATCTGTTTTTTTTGTTTTTTTCTTGCTAACTCTAACTCCTGTTTAGAATCACAAGACGCCTGTCCAAAAATCACGGGGAAATCGCCATTATAGGCTTTCTTATATTCAACATCTGCCTTATCTGACGCCTGTTTAATTTCATCATACGCATATTTTAATTTATTTTTCTCTTCAGCCAATCTCAACAGTTGATTATTTATTTGATGTTTATTCAACTTGTAATGAAATAAAGCTATAACACCCTGTCCAAGAATCACAGACATAACAAATAAGGCACACATGCTATAATTACTAGTCAGTTCAAAACCAAAGAATTTCGGATTTATACCAAACCCAAAACATCCTATTGCAAATACACACAACAATGTTAATGTGCGTATGCTAAATTTAGCATCCTTTGATAAATCAAATTCTTTTTGAATAGTTATTGGATTTTGCACTCTAACACCAACATGTTCACCATACCGAAAAGAAACAACTCTATCTTTATCGTTCATTATTCTACCTCCACAACGGTCATAGATTCAAACCCGAACACATCAACCGCCTTGACGCAAATTTTACGCTTTCCTGGATGCGCTGGGGTAATAATCTCTGCATCATGCACAACGCGCAATGCATCACCATCGTTTGCGGTGTTTTCACGATAATCCTGCCATACACTGCGGAACGTTTGTCCATCATAATCTGGGTCAACTGACCAATATTCAATTAAATCCAATGGATTTTCCGCCATAACCTGTTGCACCTTGGCCTTGGATTTATCATCCAGTGGCAAACTATCTGGTGACAACAAAACATAGTTATCTAATTCAACAGTTATCTTGACCTTGCCTTCTTCGTTTGCTGGCACAATCCGTGGCGTTTTAATCGTTAAATATTGCAAAGATGAAAATGTAATTTTCCCGCTGTCCACCAAGTCGCGATAACCCTTTTTGCGCAACATATCCAGCAAATCTGGCGGAATAACCAGAACCTCGCATTCTGAACGATTTATTCCCTGGATGGTTTCACCAATATCAAATGCAAAATTCCAACCCAAAACAATAACCTTGTTCCATCCCCCCATATACGATTCACGCAATTCTAATGCTTTTTTTATCGTATTGCTGTTTGTCACCTTGTTCGGGCTGTCCACATACACCAGCGTGCTGGTACCACGAATATGCCCCAGATTGGCCGGCGCATCCGCGCCATCAAACGGCAATGCGCCATATAACCCCAGGACAACACGTGCCAAATCAGAAACACGGCGGAATTGTTTATCGGACAAAAATGCCTCGCGCGAATAATCACCAATGCTGTGATACAGGAACGGTTTGCAATCAGGTATATCAATCAACCGTTTACGCATAATCATACATGCGGGCTTGCCCAAATCAGATGTAATCCAACGCCGACCCAGTTTTTCCGCAACCGCGGCTGTGGTGCCAGCCCCGCCAAAGAAATCCGCCACAATGGAATTTTCGTTGCTTGATGCCTTTATTATACGTTCAAGCAGCGCCTCTGGTTTTTGCGTTGCATAATCTAACCTTTCTCTACCGGTCTTTCCCACTTGAAAAATATCATCCCAACAATTACACGAAACAAAAAAATCTTGTTCATCCCAAAAATCAGATACAGGTTTGTCAGTTTGTTCTCTATATACAACATTACCAAAATTATCTCGCATAGAAACTTTTTTACCATTTACAATTTGAACTAGGTTTCTTTTGCGTTTTTCTCCTATCTGTATTCTTTGCTCATTAAATATGCCAGTTTGTGTTTTGGTATAAAATAGTAAAGTATCATGCATTCGTTGAAAAGCAGATGACACATTGGCCCATCTACTGTAACTCCACACAATCTCATTTACAAAATTATTTTTTCCAAATATATTATCCATTATTGCTTTTACGTAATGTCCAGCATGCCAATCGCAATGAACATAAATACTGCCTTTATCTGACAATAACTCACGCATTAATGCCAACCGCGGATACAGCATTTTCAAATAACTTATTGTGCCATCCGCCCACGTATCAGAATATGCAAATTGCTCCAATACCGTTGGTTTTTGTTCAATATCACCATTTGGCAATGTTATTTTTGTTCTATAATCTGCCTTGGAATCAAATGGTGGGTCAATATATATCAGGTCTATTTTACCACGCATAGACGGCAATCCGGTTGCCGGATCACCGGCCAATAACGCCTGCATTGCAAACAAGTTATCACCATTTATTAAGCGGTTAAACCATCCATCGGTTTCACAATATTCAGCGCCGGCATTATCAGGTGGGCAACATGCACGAATTGTTCCACGAAACAAACCACTGTCATCACGCGCAGGCAATACGTATTCATTCGTCTGCAACATCATTTTATTATCGGATTGTGCACGTTCCAGAATGCGCTCAACCTCTTTTTTACCTGTTGCCACAACATCTGGCAGCATTTCAATTAACGATTTCGGCATAATATCTGCCCCTGGTATAAAAATTAAACCGCCAACAAGAATCGACGGTCAGGGAGTTAGCTAATCACCTAAAAGATAGATTCCGCCAGTCTTCGGGAAACCCTGTTGGTATACACTGACGGCTCCCCGACCAAACTGGTGGGGATACAATAAAAGACGCATACGCGCCCATATTGGCGGATAACAGCGATATTACACGCCGCTTTTAGGTGAGCCAGCTACAGCCCTGAAACCAATTCCCATTGGATTCAATGAAAGTTTACCAAGAAAATCACGAAAAGGCAAAAATAAAAAATACCGTCCTAATTAGGGCGGTATTTAACAGTGTCATTTTTTACGTCTGTTACACACAGCGTTAGCCGCCACGCGCTTCGCAGCCGCAGAAGAACGTCCATCTTGTAATATTTTTCCGGCTATTTTGGCCACTTTGGCAGATGTACGCACACCATTTTTAGACATAACATCCCCCTTTCTTTATAAACAACATGTGCCTTTTTGACACTCGCATTGATTACCTGCACGTGCCAAAGCAAGTTTTTTTGTTGTTTCTGTAAACGGTTCAGGACTGTTGTGACCAGTATCACCGTATGAACTGGTATTCACATGGCACGGATGGCATAATACCATCGCGTTGTCCAAGCCATTCCCACCGTCTACGCGTTTATGATGGACTTCTAAGCCCCAGGTTCTGCTGCATCTTGACATAAAAATCTCCTTTATTGTCAAGTTGGCAACCATACCTATCACAAAGTGATTGCCTTGGATTCGGGACTTTGTTATGATATGTACCGGT
Source organism: Pseudomonadota bacterium (assembly GCA_030531915.1). Classification (GTDB taxonomy): domain Bacteria; phylum Pseudomonadota; class Alphaproteobacteria; order Rs-D84; family Rs-D84; genus Enterousia. Next base: position 9,859 of record JAUNMD010000009.1, on the reverse strand, counting down.
GAGGGTATATCATTAGGTATCCCTGTGATTAAGGTTGTCTCTACATGTGGCAATCTTAATCACAACATGTAGTATTTTTCTTATCACATACATCAAGGTATAGTTTTATTTTCAAATAAACAATACACAAACAACAATTTTGTATAATTTTTATCTTGATTTTTATACAACGCGGATTTCTGGGGTTTACAGTACGGTAAAAAACACCGAATCGGTACACTAAATCAATTTTTGTATATAAAAACACATTGAAAATACACAAAAAGCGATTCGTTTTTTAAGCATTTTATAAAAATCACAGTGCCAACAACCGTTAATAATGTTTAATTCTGATACGATTCAGAAAACAAATTCAATTTTTGCTTGCAGTTTTTAACCAATATTAATACATTTTATAGCAGAAAGAATGTGGGAACCATAAATGGAGTCATTGACCTTGATGGTTTTTGCACATTCTTGATGCAAATCTTTTAAGGCGATGAATAAAGGAAAGATTTGCAATGCAAATTTCTAATAATAACATCGTTACAATACCGACTGATAAAATTTTTATCAGCCCCAAAGAACTTTCTAAATATATTAATATTTCGGTTGGAACGTTGGCCGTATGGCGGACTAATCGTACTTATGATCTGCCGTATGTAAAAATCGGCGGACGTATTATGTACCCGGCGCAACAAGTCAATGAATGGCTGGCTACACGTTTTTGTAATTTATCAGCACAAAGGTAATAACAAATGTCCAAAGCATATTCTGTGCGTGGGCTATGTTATCATATCTGTTATTCTGCTGATGAACTGGCAACGCATTTTAGCGTTCATATTCAAACTGTGCGTGAATGGACGCGCACAGGTCTGTCGCCTATTGATAATGGCAAACCCCATCTATTCTTTGGGGCGTCTGTAATACAATTTATCAACAAATTGAATGACCAGCGCAAAATAGCCACAGAATTCAATGAATTTTACTGCCTATCATGTCACCGTTCACATTCACCACTAAACCATAAAATATCTTTAACCCAAGATACGGGTGGTTTTATACGCGCAACAGGCATATGCGGAAAATCACACATCCGCATGCATAAATCATACAAAATCACAGACATACCAAAATTATGCAAAAATTTTACTGTGGTTGATATGTCGCGATTATATGACTCTGATACAACAACCGTAAACACTCACGTTTATCCAACCGCCCAACAGATGCATTTTACAGATCATACAGGTAAACAAATATGAACACAGCAATCAGATTTTACCCACCAAATGAACGCATAAAATACAAATATCGTATGTATTTGATGGGGCCAAAGCGCTACGACAAGAAAACCTGGTCAAAGGTTATGGAACATATACGATGTTATGAAACATTAAATGATTTTGCTGCCTTGCTGCCACTATCTGTAGAACAAATACATAACTATATAGGAAAAATATGTAATCAGGGCTTATCGTTGTCATATATTGAACAAAATCTAAAAACTTTACGTGATTTCTTTGAATGGTTGACACACCAAAATGAATATATGAAGGGCGTTGATTACAACATTTTGCCATATTTCAGTCTAACTAATAACCAGCGCAGAATGGCACGCGCACCAGCATACCAAGAAAGTTATGAAATTGAAGACATCCTTCGCGTTATACGCCAAATGCCAATTGATACTGAAATCCAACAACGCAATCGTGCGTTAATAACACTGCAAACCCTGTGTGGTATGAGGATAGAAGAATTAGCATCTGTTGCGCTGGGGAATCTAAAATATGATAAATTAGCATCAAATTGGTTTATTTATATTTCCCCACGAAATATGCGGATAAAATTTGCAAAAACCCGATATTCTTATTTCATGCCATGGGATGATGATATAAAAGATATTGTTTTGCGCTGGGCTGAAAAACTGCGAAAAATTGGATTTAATGATAAATCGCCACTGTTCCCCAGCATAGATAATCAATTTGGTAAAAATCTGTTGCTAGAACAAAACACAAACCCAAACTTTATAACAGCGCAAACTATTCGTCATATATTCAAAAAGGTATTTTCTGACGCCGGCATGCCCGTATATCGTGTTCACAGCTTTCGCCATACGATTGCACGATGGGCCGAATTAAATGGTACGCCAGAATTTTTTAACGCTGTCAGTCAATCACTTGGACACAGCAGCGTTCAGACAACTTTTTACTGTTATGGAACTATGACACCCAGTAAAATCGGGCAAACATTGTCAATGTTGCCAAGAAAATCTATTTAGAGTCCAAAAATCCTAACGCTTTTTCCATTGAATTACGCACAGGTTCTGTGGATAAACGGGCATAGATTTCTGTAGATTGCGCCGATTTATGCCCCAATGATTTACCTATAATCTGCAAACTTGAACCTGAAATTGCCTGCCATGAACCAAGCGTCCGCCTGATATCATGAATACGCAGGTCTGTTATTCCTGCATTATTCAAAACCCGTTTCCACGCTTTTTTGGGATCAGCATAATGATTTTCCGGATTTTTTGGGCTTGGAAACACCCATTGACTGGTTCGTGGCAATTCTTGCAATAAACTCATTGCACGCCCAATCAAAGGAACAACAACTGGGTCACCATTTTTGGTATCAGGAATACGCCAAACACCCTGAATAAAATCAATATCAGACCAGCGCATAGCCAAAACATTTGATTTACGCGCACCGGTGTATAACAACATCCAAATATAACTACGCGGCAATAATTCTTCAGCATTTACAGCATTGATAAACCTTGGCACTTCTTCCAAATGCAGAAACCTATCACGTTTTATCTCGCGATTTTTTTTAATACCATTTGTCGGATTTTGACCATTCCACCCCCACTCTATTGCCTTGTTATACATTGCACGCAGACGTTCAAGCAACCTATTTGCTTGATAAGGGCCATTTTTTACCGTTATTTTATCAAATAAATTTTGTATTTCTGTCTTTTGTACATCACAAATCTTGCGATTAAACCACTGTGATAAAAATAATGGAATTTCACGCTGGTCATATTGCCATGATTTTTTATGCAATTTTGAATACCGCTCCATAAATTCACAAAATAACTTCCCTAATGTTAATTGATTACGGTATTGCCGCTTTGTATCATTTGGATTTTCTCCGTTATTCAAGTTTTCTAAACAAGAAACTGCTTTTTTGCGCGCGGTATCAATTGTCATTGTCGGATAATGCCCCAATGTTATCCGAACAATCTTTCCATTATAACGCCGCAGCAAAACAAACGATTTAACCCCAGAATCAGTTATCCGCACAGATAATTCTGGTCGCACGGAATCATGGACAGAATACCGCCGACCAGACTGCGCTGGTAATAACGAATCTAGATATTTTTTAGTAAAATTATGATGATTACTAATCATAAATCAACTAACGGTTGTTTTTTAACATTTTTTCTAGTTCTTTGATATCTTCCAAACGTTCTTGCTCAGAATCTGATTTTTCTTCCTGCTTTATACGCAATTTGTATTTTCCGTACTCTTCACTTGCTTTTTTTAATGCTTGGACGCGTGATATTTTACCGTTGTTTTCCAGAATTTCTTTTTGATTAAATGCCAAGAATTTGTCTAATTCTTGCTCCCATTCTTTCATGAATATAGGTTCTTCAGCTTCGGCTTTATGTTCTGCAAAATCCAAGAACATATTAATAACATATTTTAACTCTTTTAATTCTGGTTCAGTTAAATAGTTTTTAGCCCACATAATGTCACGTTTTACAATATCGCCATCTGGTGCCCCGTCCCATGTCTGTAAATTCATATGTGCTTTTGTGGCATCAGCACGCTTGTATATCAATTCGGCCGATGTACTACCAGTTATTGCAAAATGCACTTTATTTTGAACCTTGGCAAAAAACATAAGTGTTTGACGTTTATCATGATTATAATCCGCAGATAACGCATAAATTGCCTTTAGTTGTTGGTATAGCATTCGTTCTGACACACGAATATCTTTGATACGTTCGCGTAATTCACGAAAATATGCCCTATCAAAATCATAACCGCCCTTCAGTCTTTCATCATCCAGCGCAAATCCCTTTTGAATATATTCATGTAAAACCTTGGTCGCCCATATACGAAACTCTGTCGCTAATGTTGAATTTATTCTATATCCAATAGCAATAACCATATCCAAGTTATAATATTTAACATTTTCCTCAACTTGGCCACGAAATCCACGGTTTACGACATCCAAAAAATCTTTGGATGTCGCGTTTTCCGCCATTTCACCATCCAAATATATATTTTTACGGTGATAATCTACATTCTGAGTCGTGGTATCAAACAAATCTGCAATATTCTGGGTTGAATACCATAATGTTTTATTAAAAAAACGCGCATTAACTACCGGTGTCCCATCGCGTTGATAAACAAACATGGATGGTGTAATTTTAACTTCATTTACCATTATAAAAACCTTTTGCTACGTATTTGCTATTCAGGGCAACACCTGGGCTACAAAATCCATTAAAAACGGTTAAATTGTAGCCCCAAACGTTAAAACTATTGTATTATAACACTTTGAAAAATCAAGAGAAAACTAATAAAAATTAAACATTATTAAACAATAAAAAAGCTGGCTCATAACCTGAAGGTCTGTGGTTCAAATCCACACTCCGCAACCAGTTAAATAAAAGACACACCAGAAATGGTGTGTCTTTTATTTAATCTGTATTGTGGGCCATCGGTTTGCGACCCCGCAACGTCAGTTGCTGGTTCAAAATTTGTATATGAGAACGAGTACAAACGAAGTTCGAATAACTACAAATTTGCCCGCAGTCACGGCGCACAACGTGCGACAGACGAGGGAAATCCACTACTGTGTCACACACCCAAAACGGTGTGTCGCTGCAAAATGCATCTACTATTATTTTCCTGAACAAAAACAAAGGATTATAACATGGTTTATGCATACCTGCGCGTCAGCACCGATGCCCAAGATACCGCCAACCAACGTTTGGGCGTTGATACCAAGGCAATCAAACTGGGTCTGAACATAGACAAATACATCATTGACGACGGCGTGTCCGGCACAACAGACCCCAATATGCGCAAATTCGGCGCACTGATAAAGAACGTAAAATTTGGCGATGTAATCATAGTTTCCGAACTGTCGCGATTTGGCCGCCGCCTGTTTATGCTGTTTCGTGTGTTGGAAACCTTGCTCAACAAAGGTGTCAAAGTTTATTCGGTCAAAGACGGCTATTCGCTGGACAACACATTACAATCCAAGGTTCTGGCATTTGCATTCGGTATGGCGGCGGAAATCGAACGCGAAATGATATCAAAACGCACCAAAGAGGCACTGGCCCGCCGCAAAGCCGATGGAAAATTCATTGGTCGCAAATCCGGCGCAAAAAACGCGCGCCATAAATTGGACGGCAAAGCAAACCTGATAAAAGTAATGCTGGAATCAAATATGTCACTGCGCGACGTCGCACGCCGCCTGAACGTCAGCCCCACCACCATCAGCACATTTATCGCGAACAAGTGTCCAGAACTGACCATCCCCAGTACTGGACAAAATTATAAACTATAATCAGTTCAAAAACAATTTATTTTTGTCCAAATCTAGCGATGGTCAAATTTGGACAGTTTAATATGACGCCCCGAAAAAACGGGGTGTCAATATGGCAAACAAAAATCTATCTGCGGCAAAACGCGCAAAAAACGATGAATTTTATACACAATATGCAGATATTCAAAAGGAAGTGAATGCATATCTGGACTACAATCCCGACGTGTTTCGCGACAAGGTTATATTATTACCATGCGATGACCCAGAATGGAGTAATTTTACAAAATTTTTTGCCCAGAATTTTGAACGTTTCGGTATCAAAAAACTGATATCAACCAGTTATGCATGTGCCGCCAAGGGCAAAGATGCATGTGCAGATTATTGTCCAACACTGTTTGAATATAATTCTGAAAAATTCAACAAAGATAAAACAGAAACCCATGGAAAAATATTCACACTGACCCGCGATACAAATCATAACGGTCGCATTGATATAGACGATTTAGAATGGCAATACTTGGACGGCGACGGTGATTTCCGCAGTGACGAGATAAAAAAATTACGTGATGCTGCAGATATCATTGTAACCAACCCGCCCTTCTCGCTGTTCCGCCAGTTTCTTGCATGGGTTATTGATTCAAAGAAACAATTTTTAATTATCGGGAACAAAAATTGCATAACTTATAAAGAAGTTTTTCCATTGATTAAATCAAATCAATTATGGGTTGGTACAATGCCCATGGGTTTTGATATATTATTTGATGTCCCAGATAATGTCGCAAAAGAACTAATAAAAAAATATAAAGAAGGTAGCAAATATAGAATAATAAACAACAAGGTCAAAGCTCGAGCAAGTGGAATATGGTTTACAAATATAGAACATGGAAAACGTCACAAACATATTACCTTGATGACAATGGACGACAATATAAAATTTAGCAAACACAAAGAAATTCGAAATATTGGTTATCAAAAATACGACAACTATGATGCCATAGAAGTTCCATATTCAGACGCCATACCATCGGATTATGATGGTGTTATGGGTGTTCCAATCAGTTTTCTTGATAAATACTGTCCTGAACAATTTGAAATTATAAAATTCAGAAAAGGTGATGATGATAAAGATTTATCAATAGATGGAAAATACCCATATTTTAGAATATTAATAAAAGGTAATGCATAATGAAAACAACACTCAGAACCGATATAACTATTCGCGATATTTGCGATGGATTTGTATATAACGAATACGAGGGGCGCGGATTATTTGGTCTGTCTGGGAAACTGACAATTCAACCAGAATACCAGCGCAACTATATTTATGCCCAAGAAAACCGTGAATCTGGTGTTATTGATTCTGTTATCAAGGGTTACCCGCTGGGCCTGATTTATTTTAACAAGGTTGCTGATGACAAGTTTGAGGTTTTGGACGGTCAACAACGTATAACCAGTATTGGCAGGTATGTTACAAATAAGTTCCCAATCAAAGACCAAAATGGTATGGAGCAATATTTTGATGGTCTGAACCAACATATACAAAATCAAATACTGGATACACATTTGTTGATTTACGAGTGCGCTGGTACAGAAACCGAAATCAAGGAATGGTTCAAAATAATCAATATCAAAGGCATCCCATTAAATGACCAAGAATTATTAAATGCCGTATATTCTGGGACATTTGTAACACTGGCCAAAGAAGAATTTAGCAACAGCCAAAATGCAAATATTCAAAAATGGGGGGCATATGTTTCTGGGACGGTAAATCGTCAAGATTATCTGAAAACAGCACTAGAATGGGTCAGTAATAATAACATCAGTGATTATATGAGTGCGCACCGTAATGACAACAATATCACCGAATTAAAGCAATATTTTGCGGCTGTTATTGATTGGGTTTCCAGCGTGTTTCCAAACATCGAACCAGAAATGCGTGGGCTGGAATGGGGACGTTTATATGAAAAATACCACCGTCAGGCATACGATCCAAAAATCATAGAATCCAAAGTCAAAGAGTTATATGCCGACCCATATGTCAAAAATCGCAAGGGTATATTTGAATACATACTTGGCGGGTGCGTGGACACCAAATTACTGGACGTGCGTGTTTTTGACGAGGCCACAAAACGCGCCGTCTACGCAAAGCAAACGCAACGTGCAGAGGCATCGCACACGTCAAATTGTCCATTATGTGCACTGTCGCGCGATGCAAATAACAGCAAAATATGGAAATTGTCTGATATGGACGCCGACCACGTGACCGCTTGGTCAAAGGGTGGCGCAACCGATATAAAAAATTGCCAAATGTTATGCAAAAGCCATAATCGCGCCAAGGGTAACAGGTAGTCCGCACTAAATTTTGAACATTTATCATAGTGTTTGTTTTATTTTGTGTATTTTTACATAAAAACAACCTGTGATTGATTTTTATGTTTAATTTATGCTTGATATATCGTTTTTATATTTTAATATCTGTTCGAAAAACAAGATTAAAAACATGCATAAATTGATTTCTGTTATCGGTATAATTTGTTGTCTGGGGTTGGCGACGGGCGCACCATCTGCGCCGGCATATGCGCACAGCGTATATTACAACACTAAATCGCACATATACCATAAACATTCGTGTTCTGCGGCTGCGCGTTGCACACGTAATTGTATCACGACAACCGACGATGCCGCACGTGCACGTGGTGGTCGCCCATGCCATATTTGCGGGGGCTAAATTTAACCCACTGTTGAAATTTGACATGGGTAAATAATGTTTTTATTATTTAATATATGAAATTGCACAGTGTGACTTTTTTATTGTCGCTAATGATGGCGGGCAATGCCAATGCCGCCGTATCGTGTCATGAAAATGCGCTGGGCGCGCAAAATTGCACCAACCGCGCAAGTGGCGAAACCATGCGTGGACGCATAGACGCGATGGGTAACCAAAAATTTACGACAAACACCGGCAAAACAATTAAATCGCGCGTGGCGGCAAACGGCACAACCGTTTACACCGATAAATCCGGCGCGCGCACCACATGTCGCAAAAATGCAAATGGCGCAACCGTTTGTCGCAATGCGTCGGGTGGCAAAATTACATGCCGCACAAATGCCGTCGGTCACACAATTTGCAAATAAATATACGTCAGAAATTATTCAAAACAGCGACGCAGTGTTTCGCCCGTGTCGTTTTGGTCAACGCGCTTGTTACGTATCTCTTGGGCGGCATTGATTTTTTGCTTTATCAAAATCAAATCAGGGTGCGCCTGTAATTCTGCATTCAGTTCATCAACCGCCGCCGAAATATCAGACGAATTTTTCACAAATATCGGTGTAATCGAATCTGCGGCCGCATAGACGGACGTTTTCAGTTCATCTGCAAAGTCATCAATTACCGACAAATACGCGCGTATATGCCCGTCTTCGTGCGCCAAAATCGCATTATAAGAGCATGAATATGGACTGTGTCGCATATCAATTTGTACCAAGAAATTACTGTACCCAACCGACGCATTTACGGATTTTATCGCAACGCAAAAACCATCCTCGATTGATGTAATATCGGCAATAATGTCATAGTTATCGTCCAACGTCGCAATCACATTGCCGTGTAATAAATCCATTGGCCGCAGGGGTTGTACAACCTCTTTGACCCATTGCGGCGTGGTAATATTTACGTTCGGGTTCAGTTTATATGCCAAGCAATCATCGGCGCGCGCCATTGTCGCACAGCAAACGCCCAATAAAACCGCAGCACCCCGCCATAACATTTTGTTATAAATCCCCCGCGCCCTGCTTTTTCAAATATTCAGACACGAAATTATTGCCATATTGCTTGTATAATTCTTCGGCCAATAATACCGACGAACGTCCCGATTCAAACAGGCGCAGCAAATTACCCAATCCGCCCAATTCTGTATTCAGAATCACGGATTCGCCCGTCACCGGTCGCGACAACAACACCGCACGTTTCAGGTTCGGATACGCCTTGCCCTGAATAAATGCCATTTCCAACGGATTCAGATTCCAGTACTGATAATCCGATGCGTCCGCCGCCGGATTGCGGAAGAATAATACCGTTTGCGCCTGACCACGAACAACGTCGCCAATCCCCAGTTTGTCCAGAACATTCGCGCGCTGGAACGCAACCATATACGCCTGACGATTCTTGCGCCCTTCTTGCAGGCCAGTAATAAAGTTATCACGGAACATTTTGTTTTCCAGCATAGGCGCGGTTTCGTCAATCATAATCAGCGACGGATTTCCGCCCGATACCGTGATATTATTGATTCTGTGCAGAATATAAGAAATCACA
>JAUNMD010000107.1 GCA_030531915.1 Pseudomonadota bacterium | reverse complement strand
AGAAATACCGTCCAGGCATCCAATTTCTGACCAACATACAGGTCGCCGTCAACTGGCGTATCCTCCGCGCTGCGAGCACCGATGTTGACCCTGACGTCGTTGATGGTGAGATCTTTGATGGCGTCGTTCGTCCCGTCGACCGGTCCATCATAGAACCAGTCCGAAGGATCCTTTCTGTCTGCGGTTGGATCCTGGGGCAGTACTTTGTAGCTGTTCTGGGTGCCCCAGTCGGAACCGGCATTGCCGCCGTTGTTGCCGCCGTTACCCCCGTTGTTATCTCCGTTGCCGCCGCCGCTGGCGCCGCCGTTGCCGTTGGCGTCACCGCTTCCGGGGATCACGGGGCCGCTGATGGTGTTACCCGTGCCGAAACCCGAGCTTGACCCGTTGCCGCTGGCGCCCGCCACCGTGGCCGTGCCCGAGCCGTCGCCCGTCATGCGCACGGCGGTGGTACCCGAGGCGCCTTGAACGGGCAGCTCAGAGGCCGTGGGCGTCTGGTTCTCAGCCGCATCGTCCACGCTGGAGCCCTGGTCTTTATCGCCATCGTCCTTGCGGTTGGCCTCGGCATCCGAATCGGTGGGATTGGCCTGGTAACCCTTGGTCTTATCGTCGGCCCCGTTGTCGTAAGCCGCCATAAAGGCACTCGGGTCAAACGACGTGCCGTTTTGCGCTAGCGCATAGGCGCCCACGCCAAAGCCACCCAGGGCGGCGACCAGACCGGCGGTTGCTGCGATGTGCTTTGTCATGCGGGGCATAGTGATCATTCTCTCTATCTATAGGATATCGATAGCATAGCGCCTAAAGCGCTCGACGACACCCTTGGGTTCGGGAAGGCTCTCGTGCATGCGCTGCGTGATGCGGCGCACGGTGCGGAGCTCGTTGGGGCGCATCTCACGGCACCCAAAGGCGTAGGCCTGGTGAAGCTCGATCACGCGGCGGAACTCCTTGACATCGACCTCGCCGCCAAAGACGTTCTCAACGTCGTCGAGCGCATCGAGCGGACGCGTCGGGTCAAACTCGATCCCGCTCGCGCACATCACGGTCGAGAGATAGCGGTAGAGTGCAGGTACCGCGATGCTCTGGTCATCGCTGCCGATACGGCTCCTCCAAAGACGCAGGCGCACCAAGCGTTGAATTACAATGGCAACAAGCAGGACGAGCACGCTGAGCACCGCCGTGAACACCCAGGCGATCACCGTCAGGGCGTCGGGGCCCGTCGCCACAGCGTCCTTTTTATCCTCGGAGCCGCCCTCGATATTGCCCATGATCGAGCCGGCGGGCATGGAATCGGAGTCTTTGCCGCTCCCGCGTATCTCGCTCACATCGATTACCGAATCGGCCTGGACGCTCTGTGTATAGAACCCGGGCGTGACCTCGACGGGCGTCCAGCCCAAGCCGTCCAGATAGACCTCGCACCAGGCATGGATGTCCTTGGAGCCAAGGCTCAGCGTCTCGCCGCTGCGCGCGGCAGCGCTCGCGTCCTCGAGCGAGGCGCGATAGCCCTCGACATAGCGGGCGGGAATCCCCTGGGAGCGAAAAGCGAGCGTCGCCACCGTCGCAAAATAGGAGGAGTTGCCCTCGTGCGCGGTACCCAAAAACCACTCGGTAAACGAACCTTTTGCGGCAGGCGTCGCGGGGGTATCGGTATAGCTCGCAAGCGTGTCGAGCATGGTGCGCACGCGGCTGATCACGGCATAATCCGATACGGCGGCAGAAGCGTCCCACGTGGCATCATCAAACAGGTATTTTTTGATGGCGCGACGCTCGGCCTTGGGCACGGTCGAATACGCCTCGCCTGCGAAGGCGCCGTACACACGGCTCGCGCGGGCAAACCTGCCCGTATCGCCCGCAAGCCAGCTCGCATCGCTAAACACGTCCTCGGAGGCCACGCTGTCCGCCGTAAGCGAATAGCGCGCCTGTCCCCACAGCGCCGTGCGCAGCGAGCCGTCGGCATCGACTTCAAAGGGCGAACCGTCGAGCGAACGCAGCGTATAGGGAACAAAGGTGTACCGCGAGGTTGTCGATGCGGCATTGACGTTAAGCGTGTACGTCGAGACCTTGGCGCCGGAACGCTTTGCCGCGAGGTCGTCAAACAGGGAGCGCTGGGCACCCGATGAGAACCCATACCCCGCGAGCCAGGAATTCATGCCCGTCCAGTCACCGTCGTAGGCGGTATGGTCGATAGGCGCCCAGACGCCGTCCGCGTAGTCGGCACCCACAAAACCGCGCAGCAGGACGTCGTCAGCGGGCTGGCCCGAAACGGCGATGTCCAAGTGCTCAGAAGAGCTATCGTTCATAGAGGCAGCGGCATGCAGGTCTCCCTCGGGAAGCACCTGCTCGCCAAAGCGTAGGCGCTCAAAGCCCTGGACGATACCCTCGCGCACATCCTCGGCCGCGCCGCCCGGCGTGTAGATAAGCACCGCCGCGCCACCGAGCAAAAGGCAGATCGCAGCCGCCACGAGCATGTTGGCAGCAAGCGCCACCCAGCTGGAAAACGAGCCCTTAAGCTGCGTCAGGCGGCAGAGCACAAGCCAGCCCGCAACGGCAAAAGCGGCAGCAGCGACCCCGGCGCCCATGCCAAGAAAGAGCCCCATGCCGCAAAAGAGCGTTGCCACCACGAGCGCCGGAGCGGAGGTCTTAAGGCGCGTGAGCGCCCACCAGCACGATGAGGTGGCGGCACCCAAAAGCGCCCCAAAGAGCACCCCGCCCGCAACAAGGTCGCCTGGCGCAACGAGCTCGATAAAAAGCCCGTACGCACCGTTCACGCGATAGATAATCGAGT
>JAUNMD010000106.1 GCA_030531915.1 Pseudomonadota bacterium | reverse complement strand
GTGATAAAATTGGTCAAAATGATGTGATGCATGCGCTGGTTGATATTCAGTACAAGCGTAATGATATGGCATTTGAACGTGGTGATTTTCGCGTGCGTGGCGATACGCTGGACATATTCCCATCGCATTCACAGGACAGGGCGTGGAAACTGTCGTTCTGGGGCGATGAAATCGAAGAAATTTGGGAATTTGATACATTGACCGGTGCAAAGTTGCAAAAGTTGGACAGAATTGCAATTTACCCAAATACGCACTATGCAACACCAATGCCCAGCGTGTTACAGGCAATCGGTCAAATCAGAACTGATCTGGAAGAACGCCTGAAATACTTTCATGAAAATATGAAGTATATAGAAGAACAGCGTCTGCGCGAACGTGTGAATTTTGATATTGAAATGATGGAATCCACGGGAACATGTCGCGGGATTGAAAACTATTCGCGGTATTTGTCTGGGCGTGCGGCGGGTATGCCACCACCAACATTGTTTGAATACCTGCCACGCGATGCGATTTTATTTATTGATGAAAGCCATGTTACCGTGCCACAGATTTCGGCGATGTCACGCGGTGACCGCGCGCGCAAGGAAACGTTGTCACAGTACGGATTTCGTTTGCCGGCGTGTATTGATAACCGACCACTGACATTTGATGAATGGGACGCGTTGCGTCCACAGACGATATTTGTATCGGCAACGCCCGCCGAATGGGAAATGACGCAGGCGGGTGGCGTCGTCGCCGAACAGGTTATTCGCCCAACCGGATTGCTGGATCCAGAATGTGATGTGCGACCGACCGAAAATCAGGTTGATGATTTGTTGGCGCAGATTAAAAAAACGTCTGGACGCGTGTTGGTTACAACATTGACCAAAAAGATGGCAGAACAGTTGACCGATTACTTGAATGAAAATGGTGTTCGGGCAAAGTATCTGCACAGTGATATTGAAACGTTGGAACGTATTGAACTGTTGCGTGATTTACGTTTGGGTAAATACGATGTTTTGGTCGGTATCAATTTGTTACGCGAAGGGTTGGACGTGCCAGAATGTGAATTGGTCGCGATTATGGACGCGGACAAAGAAGGGTTCTTGCGTTCGACGCGTTCACTGATTCAGACCATTGGTCGTGCGGCACGTAATGCAAATGGGCATGTGATTCTGTATGCCGATGTTATGACGGATTCTATGAATGCGGCATTGACCGAAACCGCGCGTCGTCGTGAAAAGCAAATGGCATATAACGTGGCGCATGGCATTACGCCAAAAACCGTATCCAAGGCCGTATTCGCAGAGGTTGGCGAAAAAACAGACAAAACAGACAAGACCCGTCGTTTTGTGTATGATAAATCGGGTGGCGTTATGGACGCAGATAGCATACGCAAGCAGATAAAAGATTTGACCAAGAAAATGCGCATCGCGGCCGAGAATCTGGAATTTGAAGATGCCGCCGAATTGCGTGACCAGATTCATAAACTGGAAGACGATCTGTTATTGGTGGAGTAAGAAATGAAAGAATATTTGTTAAACAGTGTGGAAGAAACGCGGGCGTGGGCGCGGGATTTTGCAAAAGAACTGCATGCGCCGGTATGTGTGGCGTTGCATGGTGATTTGGGTATGGGCAAGAGCGAGATTGCCCGCACAATAATTCAAACCCTGCGCGGGGCGGACACCGTCGTCCCCAGTCCGACATTTACCATTGTTCAAAATTATGACGGTATATCGCACTTTGACCTGTATCGTATAAACGATGCGTCGGAATTGGTAGAGATTGGTTTGCCGTATGCGATTGCAAATGATATCACACTGATTGAATGGCCGGACATTGCAGCGGACATTTTGCCGGCGGATACAATCCATGTGTACCTGAGCGAAAATGGGGCGGGGCGCAAATTGGTTATAAAATAGTTTTAGGAAATCTGACCTGTGGCGCGTGCGCGCGCGATGCGTAATAATGTGTATGCAGTTGCAAGTGCATATGAACACATCGTGTATACGGGCCTTGTATCACAGGGTTCCGAACCACATCCCTAATGTAAATCCAATCGGATTTGCAAAAAACGCAGTGTTCAAAAAACGGGGCGTATGCCCCGTTTTTTATTTCTGTTTTTTCAGCAAACTCTGAACCGCCAATGGGAAATCCGGACTGCGCGCCAGATACGAACCACTGACCAGTAAATCCGCGCCGGCGGCCCAGCACATTTGTGCCGTTTTATCGTTCACACCACCATCAACAGATATTGTGAACTTTAATCCATAGCGACGACGCGTTGCCGCCAATATTTCGATTTTTTTCAGACAATCGGTCTGGAACTCTTGACCCGCCGCACCTGGGCGCACGGTCATAATCATAACCTCGTCCAAGTCGCGCAGGATTGGTTTCAATATATCAACCGGTGTTTCAGGATTGATGGCAACGCCCGCGCGCACGCCCGCGGCGCGCACGCCACGCACCGCCGCACGCAGGCCAGACGTGTTTGTTGACATAATTACGGTATTTGCGCCCGCGGCAACGGCGTCCGCCGCCCAGACAGATGGACTCTCGGTCATCAGGTGCACATGCAGGTGCGCGTCGGTATGTGCGCGAATCAATTTTAATTCAGGGATTCCGCCGGCAACGCGGTCAACGTAAAAACCGTCCATAATATCGACGTGTATCATTGATATGCCGCCCGCGCGAAACATTGAATACGTTGATTGCTTGCGCATATTAAAGCACAACGTGCTGGGCATAATTGGAATAAACTGGGTGCGACGCTTTTGTTTGTGATGGAATATTTTTGTAATGCGTGCCCAGCGTCGTGCCCAGCGGTC
>JAUNMD010000105.1:749-2823 GCA_030531915.1 Pseudomonadota bacterium | reverse complement strand
TGGCGCAAATGGAAGCCAGGCGACACGCTGCCTTCGCAGATAGGCGACACCCTGGTGTATAACGACCGACGACAGAAATACTACGACAGGAGCCAAGGAGGCAAGGTGGAGGTGTGCGAGATGTCTATCACCGATGCAGCGCAGATGGAAAGGGTGCTCCTTGCCGCTGCCACCGACAAGAGCGGATGGAGGCAGACAGACATGACGAAGCGACAGGAGATACTCTACAAAGCTGCCAACAACATAGGCATGATGAGAGCCGAATTGGTGGGAGCCTTATGCGCCATCAGTGGCACCATCGTGGAAGCTGCCGACGGCGAGGTGTCGGAAGCAATGAACTATTGCCGCCTCTACAGCCATTTCTACAAGAGGCTCAACGAACTGGAAGGAGTGGAGCTGGTAGCTAAGGGAGTGGTGCTCATCATCACGCCATGGATATACACAGCATCCATATCATGCAGCAACATCTCAGCAGCCCTGATAGCAGGCAACAGCTGCATCGTCAAGGCATCAACCCGCACAGCCCCAGTGGCATGGATGATAGCCAACGCCTTCTGGAACGCTGGAGTGCCAAAAGACGCGCTGCAGGTTGGCATCACCGACAGGTCTTATTACCGCCTGCTCGCCTCATCGCCATTTGTCAACCACATATGCCTCAATGGCAAGTCAAGCACAGCAGAGGCTATATCACACATCAACACAGGCAAGTCGCTCCACGCTGAGACAGGCGCAAAGAACGCCGTCATCCTCACAGCCAAGGGCGACATGTATCAGGCCATAAGTTGCGTGTGCATGGATGCATTTGCCTACGCAGGTCAGTCGTGCACAGCATGCTCGCTGTTCTTGGTAGAGCGCTCCGTCTACGACAGCCCTATCTTCAAGAAGGTGCTGCAAGACTGCGCACAGTCTATCAAGGTAGGTTCTGTGTGGAACATAGGCAACACCTACGGTCCGCTCATCTCCAATAAGAACCCGCTTCTGAGGAAGGCTCTCCAGCTTGAAGGCAATGAGAAATGGCTCGTCAAGCCAGAGGTAATCGATGAGGAAGGCTACTTGGTTAAACCTGCAATAAAATATAATGTGCAGCCCAACTCCTTCACATTCAACACCGAGCTTGACGCTCCACTGCTTGCCGTGGCACCATTCGACAAATTCAAGGATGCCATAAAGATGGTGAACGACCATGCCTACGGACTTTGCAGCGGCCTCTTCTCTCTTGATGAGAATGAGCAGCAGCTATGGAAGAGCAGCGTGATAGCAGGCAACCTCTTCATCAACCGCAACATATCCATACTGAAAGCCAACATACAGCCTGTGGGCGGATTGAAGAACAGCGCCTACGGAGCCAAGTTCAAGGCTGGCGGCCCTAACTATTGCCTTCAGATGGTATACGCAAAGAACAAGGCTGACTCTGAGCTTGACTACAAGCAGTCGTATGCCGAATGGTATGAGAAAGAGTTCAAGCCAATACACAACCTCAGTCCTAACATAGCAGGCGAGCTGAACCTCATGCGCTACAAGACACTGAAGAAGTCAATGGTGCTGCGCCTCATAGGCGATGAGAAGCAGGAAGACATCGAGATGGTGCTGCTGGCTGCGAAGACGGTAGGCACAAAGCTCACCATCTCGGCTGACGCTGGCAACGAGGCGTTGAAGCACATCGCGCACGCACACGTGATAAAGGAGTCGCTGAGCGAGTTTAATGACCACATGAGCGAATACAGACGCATACGCACCATATCCGACAAGGTGCCCGACTCTCTCCTGGCTATAGCCGCCACGCTCAACCTTAATGTCATCACAAGCAAGCCTGTGAAGAACGGACGCATAGAGCTGGCATACTACGTCTACGAGCAGTCGCTCTCTCACGCCTACAGCAGATATGGCCTGGAGATTGACATACCAAACGAATAATGAGGCGCGTATAGGTCAATAATGAGAGACGGACAACCAGAGATGAGCACGCTGCAATAATAACGACAATAAAGGCTGGAAGCATATATAATACTTACAGCATTAATTATAGCCTCAATCCCTCCCTGCCGCGCCGAAATGAGAAGACCAGCACACTTAT
>JAUNMD010000105.1:0-739 GCA_030531915.1 Pseudomonadota bacterium | reverse complement strand
CGCGTATAGGTCAATAATGAGAGACGGACAACCAGAGATGAGCACGCTGCAATAGCAAGGCAGCATACGACAATAAAGGCTGGGAGCATGTTATAATGCTTCCAGCCTTTATTGTTGGCGGAATGCCGCCCTGCCGCTCCGTATAGAAGAGCGCAGCAACACTTATGCACAAGCTCTCATCAGAAGTACATAAGCACGTATGTGTAGCTCTCGCTGTTGCCATCGCCATACTCCACATAGCTTGTGCAAAGCTGAGCGTAACCCTCGTCAAACGAGATGTATGAGTAATCAGCATCGCCATATGAGCGGAGGAAACTGAGATATGAGATGTGGACACCCTCAGCCATATCCCATGATGGCCACTGGTCGTTGGCTGTGTCATAGAGATAGTATGCGCTATAGCTATCGGTGACGTCATCAGAGAAGTTGGTGTATGGCTCTATCTGCATATAGCCCGCCTCAGTTGAGTATTTGTCGGCAGTGAAGACAAAGTCAAGTCCGGAGCCAAGGAAATCCTTGATGCGGTAGCGTCCTGTGCCTTTGAGCTGCTCCATGTCTGTCGTCCATGTGAGATAGCCTTCTCCATAAGGGTAGTATATCTTCACATCCTCCTTTGCTACCTCCCACACGGTCTGCATCACACTGCCGCTGTACGCCGTAGCACCATCGAGGATGGAATAGTGGTCGGCATAGCCCTCAGCTATGGCAAGGGAGAACGCATACGTCTTCGACATCTCCA
>JAUNMD010000104.1 GCA_030531915.1 Pseudomonadota bacterium | reverse complement strand
AGAAGATCGGGATGCTGCGCTAGACGCAGCGCGCGAAGGCTCGCGACCAGGTAATCATCGTGATATCGCACCTGCAACCCTGCATGCTCGCCGGCTAGATTCTTCGACTTCGGGCCTTGCGGCCCTTCGCTCAGAATGACAAAACCTGAGGTACCCTCTGACCTGCGCAAACGCAGATTACCCCTGTTTGTTGGGGTGCGCGTTTCCCCTTGCGGGCCTAGCATCCTCCCTATGGCCCGAATCGCTCTTCGGAGCGCAAGGGGAGGAGCCGAGTAAAGGAGGAAGGCTATGCAAACAGCAAGCACGGCACATCGTTGGAACAAGGTGGGGAGGACTGCGCTGGCAGCGGCGACGGCGTTCGCGCTGACCGTTCCCGTCTGCGCACCGGCTGCGGCGTCTGCAGCGACCAGCGCCCCCGCCAAGGCATCGGTTTCCAAGGTGAGCTCGACCAAGGCAGACCAGGTGAGCGCGAGCGTCGGCAAGGTCGCAAAGGCCAAGGGCTACCAGTTCGCCATCGCCAAGGACAAGTCCTTCAAAATCGGAAAGGCCGTCAAGACCTCGACCAAGGCAAGCGCGACGTTCAAGCAGCTCGCCGACGGCGAGACCTACTTCGTGAAGGTCCGCGCCTACAAGCTCGACGGCAAGAAGAAAATCTGGGGCAAGTGGTCTGCAGCCAAGAGCGTCGTGGCTGGCAGCGACGTCACCTTCGACATCAGCCGCGCCGCCAGCGGGCAGGCGAGCATCATCGACGGCAAGAGCGCAGACCAGGTCACCGACGCCGACCTCAACGCCATGCTCGCCAAGGCCACCGGCCAAAACGTCATGAGCGACCTGGGCGACAGCCTCGTCACCGTCAACAAGACGGCAGACATCGTCTACAAGACCGTGAACGGCAAGAAGCTCACCATCGACCTGCTCACCCCGAGCACGGCAACCGCGAGCAAACCCGCCCCGCTCGTCGTCTTCATCAGCGGCGGCGGCTTCACCGGCGTCAACGACCCCGGTACCATCGACCAGCGCATGGCGTTTGCCAAGGCAGGCTTCGTCGTCGCCGCCGTCCAGCACCGCGTCATCCCGCAGGCGACCATGCCCGGACCGCTGCAGGACATCAAGAGCGCCATCCGCTTCCTCAAGGCCAACGCGGCAAGCTACAACATCGACAAGGACAAGGTGGCAGTAGCCGGCAACTCCGCAGGTGGGTACTTCGCCACGATGGTGGGTGTGACCGGCAACAACAAGACGATGACCATCGGCGGCAAGGAAGTCGCCCTCGACGTCGACAACGACCTGAACGAGAGCTCGGCCGTCAACGCCGTCATCGACCTCTACGGCGTCTCCGACCTCACCATCATCGGAAGCGGCCTGAGCAAGGAGCTGCAAGACGGCCACAAGTCCGCTGCCACGACCGAGGCGATGCTGCTCGCCGGCGCCGCTGCCGGCAAGAAGGGCGAGGGAGTCTTCGCCGAGTCCATGGAGGACAAGGTCGCTGCCGCGAGCCCCTACACCTACATCGACTCCGACGACCCCGACTTCCTCATCATGCACGGCAACAAGGACACGCTCGTCTCGCCCGTCGCCTCCGCCGACCTGCAAAACCGCCTCGAGGCCGCAGGCGTCAAGGTCGACCGCTACATCCTCGACGGCGCCGGCCACGGCGGAGCCAAGTTCGCCCAGCCCGAGGCCTTGAGCATCATGACCGGCTTCCTCAAGAGCGAGGCCAACAAGACGATCACGACCTCGACTACGGGTGCCAACGACAAGGCTGCCGGCACCAAGGTCTACGCCAAGAGCGACGTCCCCACGCTCGAGCAGGCCACCGCGCCGCGCGACGCGAGCCACCTGCTCAAGATCGACGAGACCTCCAAGAACGCGACCTACTCCGTCAAGGAAGTCAAGAACGTCGTCTACAAGCAGGTCAAGAGCGGCTCGTCCAACACCCCGCTCTACATGGACCTGCTCATCCCCTCCAAGGCGGCGGACACCAAGGCCAAGCCCACGGTGATCTACATCAACGGCGGCGGCTTCACCGGCTCCGACCAATCGCGCAACATCAACCTGCGCTGGGAGATGGCCCAGAAGGGCTACGTCGTGGCATCCGTGCAGCACCGCACCGTGCCGCAGGCCACCATGCCCGGGCCGCTGCAAGACGTCAAGGCGGCCGTGCGCTTCGTCCGCGCCAACGCAGATGTCTACGGCGTCGACAAGAGCAAGGTCTACGCTTGGGGCAACTCCTCCGGCGGCTACTTCGCCACGATGCTCGGCGTGACGGGCAACACCAAGTCCATCGAGGTCAACGGCCAGAAGGTCGCGCTTGACGAGGGCGACAACCTCGATGAGTCCTCCGCCGTGAGCGCCGTCATCGACTACTACGGCGTCTCCGACCTCACGATCATCGGCGCCTGCCTGGGCGAGGAGTTCGAGTCCGCCCACCACGGCACCTCCAACACCGAGGCCCTGCTCGTCAACGGCGCGGCGTTTGGCACCAACGCGGGCGCAACCGTCTTCGACCCGATCTCGAGCGGCAACAAGGCGGCTTACTACCGCCCCTTCACCTACATCGACAAGAACGACCCCAAGTTCTTGATCCTGCACGGTGACAAGGACACGCTCGTCTCCCCCGTCGCCTCCTACGAGCTCGCCAACCGCCTGAGCGAGGTCGGCGTCAGCGCCAAGCGCATCACCATCCCCGGCGCAGGCCACGGCGGCCCGAACTTCGAGAAGGCAAACGTCTACAAGACCGTCATCGACTTCCTGGACGCCCAAAGCGGCAAGTAAGTGTTCGCAGGCCCCTGCACAACCAGCCGTCCCGTCCGAACTTGCTTCGGGCGGGGCGGATTTGTTTACGACGGCAGCCTAGAAGCGAGACAGACGCCAGCCCCCGATTGCGGGAAACGGGCGATCGACTGGTCTGGGACCCTGTCTAGATGCAGCAGCTCGGCGCCCCTTTGTAGCGATCTGCCGGTTTCTAATCACCGCGT
>JAUNMD010000103.1 GCA_030531915.1 Pseudomonadota bacterium | reverse complement strand
CTCCGCTGATATTCCTCCGGAATGCCGCAGCCGGTGTCGGAAACGCGAATGATGCACTTTTCCTGCCTTTGTGCAAGTTAGACCCGCACCGAGCCGCCCGGCCGGTTGTACTTGACAGCATTCTCCGTCAGGTTGAAGATCAGCCGGTAGATCAGTGCATCGCTGCCGGTCATAATGCCGTCGCCCTCCGCCGTCAGCGTGATGCCGAGCTTATCTGAGAGCGGCGCAAGATCTGTGAAGATCTCCTCAATCATGGGAGCGAGCTGGATCCGCTCGTTCCGCGCTACCTGCCGCAGATTGCTCATCTCCAGTAGTGTCTTGGTCATCCGTATCAGCCGTTCCGTCTGCTCGCGCAAAAGCGTGAGGAACTCCGCCGTCTCCGGGCGCACATCAGGATGCTCCGCGGAAAACAGCTCCAACTGCGCCTGCATTAGTGCCAGCGGCGTGCGCAGCTCGTGGGCGGCGTTGCCGGTGAACTGCCGCTGGGCGGAAAAGGCGTTGTTCAGCCGCTCCAGCATCTGGTTGAACGAGCGGCTCAACTGCCGGAACTCCGAAATAGCATCTTCATCGATCCTCATATCGGCAAGATTGTTCAGCTGCACCTGCTCCACGTGCGAGGTAAAGCTGCGCAGGGGCTTGAGAGCGCGTCCGCTGACGAAATAGGCGAGGATGCCGCTGAGCAGCGTTACCGCCGCCGTGATGTACCAGTTGGTGGTGCGGAAGCGCCCCTGCACCCCATCGACGACGATGGTCAACTCCTCGTTGGGCGCTATGAGCTGCGGGTCAAAGCTCGCCGCTCCGCCATCATTCAGGATCACCGTGCCGCCGCCCTGTAAGCTGTCCGCAATGGTGTCCATATAGTACACACCGGAGGAGCACAGCAGCAAATTCATGGCCACGCAGGTGATGCCGATGAGCAGGACGGACATCAGCGTGATGCGCCACTGCAGGGAAAGCCGCTTCATTCCTCCTCGCCTCCCATCAGATAGCCCTCGCCGATGCGG
The DNA here is from genome assembly GCA_030531915.1 of Pseudomonadota bacterium. Classification (GTDB taxonomy): domain Bacteria; phylum Pseudomonadota; class Alphaproteobacteria; order Rs-D84; family Rs-D84; genus Enterousia. The sequence goes on along the minus strand of JAUNMD010000103.1, from coordinate 1,982 downwards.
TTGCGGATGGGGTCATAGCCCAGCACGGCGCGGAGCTTTTTGCGCAGGGCGGAGATGTGGACGCGAATGGAATTGCTGAAGCTGTCCACGCTATTGTCCCAAACGTGATCCATCAGCTCCTCCTGACTTACTGGCCTTCCTTGATGCACCATCAGGTATTCCAGGATTCCCGTTTCCTTCCGGGTGAGCGTCAGTGTCTGCCCGTTGACGGTGGCGGTACGGGAGCGGGTGTCAAAGGTCAGGCCTCCGCAGCTTAGCAGCACATCCTGCTGGGTGAACTGCCGCAATGTCAGGCTGCGGATGCGGGCCTCCAGCTCCGCCAAGTGGAAGGGCTTCGCCAGATAGTCGTTCGCCCCGGCATCCAGCCCCTGCACCTTGTCCTCCACTTCGCTGCGGGCGGAGAGGATCAGCACCCGCGTCTCCCGGTCGGTCTGCCGCAGGGTGCGCAGCACCGTCATGCCGTCCTTTTTCGGCAGATTCAGATCAAGAAGCACCAGATCGTATCGTTCCACGCCCAGAAGCGCCAGCGCCTTTTCGCCGTCATAGCAGTAGTCCACGCTGTAGGCCAGCCGCCGCAGGCTGCGAACGATGGTCTCGCACAGGGCGCGTTCATCTTCAATTACTAAAAGGTGCATGAGAGCCCTCCTTTTTATTTCTTCGTTTTTGTGTTGCTTTCATTATAGCAAAAACAGATAAGGTTTGCGTTAAGTTTTCGTTCTTAACAGAGACTTTAACTCTCCCGCGCTATGATGGGGGCAGAAAATCGGAAAGGGTGATGAAAAATGAGCTGCGGGAAAAAGGCCGCGGCGCAGGTCGTGCTGCTGATGGCCGGAGCCGCCATGCTGTGCTTTGGTGTCTGGCGGGGCGAGGCGGCGACAGTGCTGAGCAAAGCAATCAAATTATGTCTGGAGTGTGTGGGCATTGGGTAAAAAGTTTTCAGGCGTTTCACAGACCATGTCCCGCTTCCGGGGCTGGATTCAGGCGGGGGCGACGCTGCTGACCAATCTGCATCTGCCGAATTTCCTCAAGGGCGGACTGTATCAGGGGGCGGGGAAGACCGTCTGCGTGCCGGGGCTGAACTGCTACTCCTGTCCGGCGGCGTCCGGGGCCTGCCCCATCGGGGCGTTTCAGGCGGTGGTGGGGTCTTCCAAGTTCAGCTTCTCCTACTATATCACAGGCTTCCTCATTCTGCTGGGCGTGCTGCTGGGGCGCTTTATCTGCGGCTTTCTATGCCCCTTCGGCTGGTTTCAGGAGCTGCTGCACAAAATCCCCACTAAGAAGCTTTCCACAAAGAGGCTGAAGCCGCTGACATACCTGAAATACGCTGTCCTGCTGGTGATGGTTTTCCTGCTGCCGGCGTTCCTTGTGAACGATGTTGGCATGGGAGACCCGTTCTTCTGCAAATACCTCTGCCCCCAGGGCGTGCTGGAGGGAGCCATCCCGCTGTCCCTTGCCAATTCCGGCATCCGGGCGGCGCTGGGCAAGCTGTTTACATGGAAATTCAGCATCCTGCTGTCGGTGATTGCGCTGAGCGTACTGTTCTACCGACCGTTCTGCAAGTGGCTCTGCCCGCTTGGCGCGTTCTACGCGCTGTTCAACCGGGTGTCCCTCTTCCAGATGAAGGTGGATAAGAATAAGTGCGTCTCCTGCGGGAAATGCGCCAGAGCCTGCAAGATGGATGTGGATGTGACAAAAACGCCCAACCATACCGAGTGCATCCGCTGTGGGATGTGCATCCGCGCCTGTCCCACCAACGCCGTCAGCTTCCGCTACGGCTTTGGAGACGGCAAAAAAGAACCTGTAAAACCTGCAGATAAATTAAAAACGGAGGAAACAAAATGAACGTAAAGAAAATCATCACACTGCTGCTGGCAGCACTGCTGGTGCTGTCCCTGGCCGCCTGCGGCAAACAGGGCAACGCCGACATGACAAAGTCCGACGCCGAGCCCAAGGACGCCCAGGAGGCGGCCGCTATGTACAAG
>JAUNMD010000102.1 GCA_030531915.1 Pseudomonadota bacterium | reverse complement strand
GCAGGCCGCCGCAGCTTGTCGGTAGACGCTGCCGCTGGCCGGAGATCACCCCGCCGCGTCGCTTTTGCCCCTGCCCATCGTAGGGCGCCGCAGCCGGTCGGCAGACGGCACGTCTGGCCAGAGATCACCCCGGCAGGTGGCTTTTGCCCCTGCCCATCGTAGGGCGGCGCAGCTTGTCGGTAGACGCTGCCGCTGGCCGGAGACAGCCCCGCCCCGTGGCTTTTGCCTCCGCCCATCGTAGGCCGCCGCAGCCGGTCGGTAGACGGTGCAGCAGGCCGGAGCACACCCCGGCAGGCCGCTTTTACTCCTGCCCATCGTAGGCCGCCGCAGCGCGTCGGCAGACGGGTCCTGTTGCCGGAGACCACCCCGGCAGGTGGCATTTGACCCTGCCCATCCTAGGCCGCCGCAGCGCGTAGGCAGCAGGCGCAGCAGACCGGAGATCACCCCCGGCAGGTGGCTTTTGCTCCTGCCCATCGTAGGGCGGCGCAGCTTGTCGGTAGACGGTGCCGCTGGCCGGAGACAGCCCGGCGCGTCGCTTTTGCACTTGTAAGGCTATAAAAGACCGTGCAGCATCCCCCAGAAGCGCGCAAAGCATCACAAGCAGACACAAAACCGCCCCCAAAGATTGGGGACGGCTTGTTTTTTGTACGTTATACGCTTTATAATGCCCTGCCGGGCAGATGTCAACCCCGGAGCGGGATTAGTCCCGCCCTTGCTCATAGTACGCAGCAAGCAGCGCGCCGGGGTCATCTATGCGGCTATATGTAAGCGCGGTGTATTCTGCCGCGCCGATAGGCTTTTCCCATACCGCGATGATGCGCCGGGGCTGATATGTAAGCTTGCGTATATCCTCATTGTACAGAGATACAGGCACGTCAAAGGCGCGTCCCTTACGGAAGCCGACAGACAGCCGGGACTTGCCGACGAAATAATCAGCGCTGATGTATAGCCCGGAATTAAGGAACAGGCCGTAAAGCGCCGGGGCATTGAAGAGGTCGGACAGATGGCCGATAACGGCAAGTTTGCGTTGAGCGTTTCCGAGATCGTCAAAATCAAAATCACGTTCGGATAAATGCCCGGAGCGGGCGAGATCATAAAAGCGAGTGGCCGAGCACCGACGCACAAGGCCGGTGAAGTGCGAGAAGTTACGCGGCATAAATGCGACTTCTCGGAACTCCATACCGTCACAAGCTATTAAAAATTGCTTGCCGCACAAAGATTTATGATACCCTTTTGCAGCGGCGGTAATAATGCCGATGGCGTCTCTTTTGCTTGTCATTCTCTCTATCTCCCATAAAAAAGAGCAGGGCAACACCCGCCCTGCTCTTTTGTTGCCGATTTTTCTGTTGCCTGCCAACTGCCCAGCTCTTACGTCTGGTTTGCCTGTAGCGTTTTTCTGTTGCTCCAACTGTCCGGCTCTTATGTCCGGCTTGAATATCAGGTTTTAGTGTCGGCACACTTGAAAAGGCGCTTGCCTTTTCGCCCTTATTATATGCTACATCTGCGCAAATGTAAATAGGGAAAATTAACATTCGTAAATGTCCGTGAAGATGTAAGCGCGTTGAAGCGCCCGGAGTGGGCGGCACCGTGCGGCAGTCCTTCAGCGGCGCGCGTCAGATCGCGCAGCCGTCCCCGAAGATCGCCCAGCAGCACGGAGCGGGCGCGGCCTGTATCTATCCTCACCGGGAGCGGGAGCAGAATAGCCCCGCGACGCTTGCGGCGCTCTGCGCTGCGTAGCGCGTCGGGGGATGGGCGGTGTAGTTACACCCCCGCGCCCTTGCGTTCGTTATACGGCCTTGTGGCGCGTCCTGCGCTGTCCTGCCCATCTGATAACACCCAGAGCGGGAGCAATAACAGAAACCCGGCATTTGATAATACCCAGAGCGGGAACCGTGCGAAACCCGAAAGCGTATTCGTATTTACTCCCCGTGAGCGGGAGCAGCAGGGGAGCGGGAGCGCAGCCAACGCAATTTTGCGTCGGCTAAGGGTCGGATTTGAAATCGCACCCTTTAGGCCATGAGCGGGCGGCATTGGGCACAATTTTGCACTCAATAAAATTTTTCTCCCCGCCGTGCAAGTTATGCTTGACAATGTACCCCCACATTTGATATATTATTTGTGGGGTACAAAAGAAAGGAAGTGAAACATGGGAAACCCGAACGCAAAAGGCCGCCCCGCTTCTCCAAACCCAAAAGACAAGTTTTTCAAGATGCGAACTGATGAAAAAATGCTTGCGCTTTTGGAAGAAAACAGCCGCATAACCGGAAACACGAAAGCCGATGAAGTGCGGATAGCCATTGAAGAGCGAAACAAGCGGCTAAAAAAGTGAAAAGAGCAGCCGGGGGGATGTTTGGCGACAGACCCCGGCTACTCAACGAAGGCCGCAAACCGTAAGGCTTGCGGGGCTACTCGACCTTGCGGAAGAGAGCGTAAATATTTTACTATGCTCTCTTTCAAAGGTCAAGAACTATTTTGAAAGGGGGTATTTCTATGCCCAAATCACAGCAGCTTGTTTTTCTGCCGCCGCAAGGCACGTCGCGAGAGCCTTTTACAACATCGGAGATCATCGCCAATGTTACGGGAGTGAAGCGCCACGCGGTAAACCAGCTTATACAGAAGCACAAGGCGGATTTTGAAGAGTTCGGAATATTGGCATTTGAAATGCCGAAAAAAACCGGACGCGGGCGTCCTGAAAGGAGTTACCGGCTGAACGAACAGCAAGCCACGCTATTGATGACTTATGCCCGCAACACGGAGACGGTACGCGCGTTCAAAAAAGAGCTGGTACGTCAATTCTATGCTATGCGCGCCCTGCTGATGGAGCGGAATAGTCCGATATGGCAGGACACGCGGAGCCTTACGCGAGAGGTACGGCGGATAGAAGCGGACGCAATAGCGGAGCTTGTAGAGTACGCGAACGGCCAAGGAGCGACGGCGGCGCAGTGGTATTACTCGACAATATCCCGGCTTGCGAACAAAACGGCCGGCATA
>JAUNMD010000101.1 GCA_030531915.1 Pseudomonadota bacterium | reverse complement strand
GACACCGGTTATCATCGAGGATGATGTTCTCATCGGTGCCAATGCGGTGGTTATCGAAGGCGTTCATGTAGGCAAAGGTGCCGTGGTTGCTGCCGGTGCAGTGGTAATTGAGGACGTTCCGGAGAATGCAGTGGTTGCCGGATGCCCAGCGAGAGTCATCAAGATGAAGGATGCCAAGACTTCCAGCAAGACCGGTCTGGAAGACATGCTTCGGAAGCTGTAAGCGGTAATAGAAGGACAGAGACCATGGAGATGGAAAAATATCTGAATGATGCATTGTATGGGGCGAAGCACAGTGCCATTCGGGAGTTCTCGAACCTGGCGGCAAAGACGCCAGGTTGTGTGGCACTGACACTGGGAGAGCCGGATTTCGACACCCCGGAAGAAGTTCGGGAAGAGGTGAACCGAGCGCTTTCGAACCATGAGACTCATTACATTATGAACAACGGAATTCCCGCGCTTCGGAAGCGGATTGCGGAGAAGGAAAATCTCCGTCTGGGCCGGCACTATACAGAACAGAATGTGATTGTAACGGCAGGGGCGGAGGAAGGCGTGTTCCTGTCGTTATTCGGGATTCTGAATCCGGGAGATGAGGTCATCGTTCCCACACCGGCCTTTGTGATTTATGAAGAAATCACGAAGCTGTGCCGAGGGACCTTTGTACCGATGGATATTTCCAGCACGGATTTCCAGATTGACAAAGTGCAGCTAGAAGCGTTGATTACGCCAAAAACAAAAGCCATCGTGCTGAATTCTCCGAATAATCCCACCGGATGTGTGTTGAATTCGCAAAGCCTTCAGGCGGTGGTGGATGTGGTAAAAGACCGGGATATTTTCGTCATCGCAGATGACGTGTATCAGCAGCTGACATACACGGAAGATTGCCACAGTATTGGCGAATACACTGAACTGGGCGACAAGTTGATTCTGGTGCAGTCCTTCTCGAAGCCCTATGCCATGACGGGATGGCGTATGGGATACATCTGTGTCAGTGAAGCTCTTCGGGAGCGGCTGGAATTGGTGCATCAGTTCATGATTACTTCCACGCCGGCACCTTTCCAGAGGGCTGCCCTTCGGGCCCTGGACGTGGATATCACGCCATATCTTAATACCTATGGTCGGCGTAGAGAGTACATGCTTCAGAGGCTGTCCCAGATGGGAATGAAGGTAGTGGAGCCAGAAGGTGCCTTCTATGTCTTTCCATCTATTGCGAAATGGGGAATTCCTTCGGGATCGTTCTGTCGCAGGATGATACAAGAGGTGGGACTGGCGGCGACGCCGGGATTTGCCTTCGGATCCGACGACCACATTCGCCTGACCTATTGCTACAGCGATGAGAATCTCAAGGAAGGGCTAGATCGGTTGGAGAAGTTCCTTCATATTCTGGATGCCGAGAAGGAGAACGGGGAATGTTAGATTTAGAGAAGGCAGAACTGGAAGCTCTGTACTGGGAGCTTCACCAGCATCCGGAACTGGGAAATCAGGAGTACCGGACCACGGAGCGGATTGAAAAGGAGCTGGAGAAGCTGGGTATTCAGACATACCATGTGACCGAAACCGGTGTGATTGGCTATCTGGAATGCAAAACGGGAGCGGAAGCGGTAGCCTTTCGGGCGGATATCGATGCTCTCCCCATCGCGGAAGAGACGGGGGCTTCCTATGCTTCGAAGGTGCCAGGCATTATGCACGCCTGTGGTCACGATTTCCATACGGCGGCTCTTCTAGGCGCGGCCAGGATTCTTTCTTCCAAGAAAGAACAGCTTACGAAGAACCTGGTGTTCATCTTCCAGCCGGATGAAGAAGGAGATGGCGGGGCCCAGCGGATTCTGGAGAGCGGAATTCTTAAGAAACTTCAGGTGAAAGCAGTATTCGGCGCCCATATTAATCCAGCACTTCCTGCTGGTGCGATTGGCATCCGCTACGGACGTTTCTATGCTTCCGCTTGCAAGTTCGATGTGACTGTGCGTGGAAAAGGAACCCATGGAGCGGAGCCGGAGAAGGGCACCGATGCTCTTTACGCTGCAGCGCGAATGTGCACAGAGATTAAAGTGCTGACTGGAGATTACCAAGGAGAACGTGCGGTGGCTACTGTGGGTGCTTTCCATGGGGGAAATCTTCGAAACATCATTTCGGATCATGCGGATTTCTTAGGAATCATTCGGACCGATGGTCCGGAACTTCGTGCGGAGATGGAAGAGCGCCTTCGGGAAATCATAGAACGGGTGAACCGGGAAACCGGAACCACCAGTGATGCGAAGATTGTAGACGGATATGTGGGCGTAACCAATCATCATCGGGAAACGGAGTTGGTGGAAGAGGTGGCACGAAAGTTGCTTCCTCCAGAGAAGGTGATTATTGAGGAGGAATCCACCATGACCACTGAGGATTTCGGATTCTATTTGCAGAAATACCCAGGGTGCTATTATCACATCGGTGTGGGTTCGGAATACCCTCTTCACAACAGCCGGATGTGTCCGGATATGGATGCACTTCCGATGGCGGCGAAATTTCACGTTGCAGTGGCGGAAGCCTGGATGCACTGTTTGGAGTAATAATTGTAATAGGCAAATCATTTGTGCCTTCCCAAAAACAAAAAATATGAGGAACTTTTGTGATATATCCCCCCAGTTCTGACATCCAGAATTGGGGGGGATATATCATTGTGTGAAAGACCTTCGTTGTTAGAGTTTTGTATTTCGATTGGACTAGCATCTTCATTAGCGGTCATAGTCGCTATTTGCAGACTTTTTGGTCCACATATAAGTTCTTTTCTTTTTTGCTCGCCACTAAGGCTGCAACTCTTGCACATGCAATAGAGGTACCTTCATATCGTTGGTTTTCGTATGTAGCAATACCGTTATAAAATATATCTATATATTCCGAACCATAATTTGATGAATCTAATATTCGTCCATCGTTATCAAGTGCTCCAACTGCAAGTACATTCTCATAATTATATGAGGCAGGATAACACTTAAAATCGCTGTCTAATTTCATCCCGTAATTCCCAGCGGGAACAACAAATTT
>JAUNMD010000100.1 GCA_030531915.1 Pseudomonadota bacterium | reverse complement strand
CATCGGGATTGCATGTTATGGATGCAAACGGGGTTATCTATACCGCGGTTGAAATCCCCGATGGTGCATACGTAATGCAGGGCGAGGAAGAAATCGCATACACCGAAGAATCCATCAACACTTGTCGCCAGATGACATTGCCGGCCGGCCGTTACAAAATTTATGTCAAGGGCGGTCGTGGCGGTGGCGACCGAACCATGGCGTCGGGCATTCCCGCGTACGAGGGGGATTCCATCATTCACACGGTAAATATTGACACGCCAACCGAAATTTACGTGTTTCGCGGGGGCGATGGCGCGGATAATTGCGATAATCTGCCTGATGCGCAATACAGTTTTACGGTGGGTACGGGGGCGTCCGGCGTGGACAGTTTGGTTGTAATCGGTGATACCGTTCTGCGTGCCAGTGGTGGCGCGGGCGTGCACTGTTTTTCATCGAACCGTGGCAGCAGCTATACCGAAGGTTACCCTGGCCCCGGCACAGGAAATCACGAAATCAAAAATTATTATTCCCAACCGTTAAAGAATGGCCGTTGGGGGCTGTGCACGCGTCGTGAAAATATTTATACGCTGATACGTGGTGGTGGGGGCGGCGGTGTTGTTGGTGGCACGGGGCAATCACGCGGAACAACGTGCCCAAACGTATCTGTGTTTGATGCATGTAATGCAGACGGTGCGAATTGTTCGTGGTATGTGACCAATGGTACGGCCGCAACCGATGATGCCGGCGGACGTGGTGGTGATGCGACACTGTCGTATCGTGGGGTAACGGCAACCGGTCATGGTGCGGCGGGTGGCAAAAATGTATCGTGGACATGTGGCGGCGCAACCGCGGTATCGTATGGTGGCGGTGGCGCGCCCGGACAATGCATGGACGCATTTTTACCCAAATCGACCAGTGATACCCCACACTGTGGTGACGGCATCGCTGGTGGCAGTGGCAGCACAGGCACATCATCAACCAGTTATGTCAAAATATACAAGTACTGATGGGGCGTCAAAATGCAAATGATACATATTGGCGATTACACAGTGCCGGCATATACATCACAAATGACAACCCCCAGTTTGAAAATTCGCACATCCGATGGTTCTATGTTTTATGTTCCCATGATTGCCGAAGATATGTGCATCGCCACCGGCAACACGGAATTGTATTACGAAGAATCCGATATCAATACTTGCAAGGAAATTACATTGCCGGCGGGGTGCTGGCGCGTTGAGTTATCGGGTGGTTTCGGCCAAGGGCTTTGTGGTAACGACGACGATATTTACCAGACCGGCGCGACAGAAACATACACACTGCGCCTGAATATGGAAACACAGATTTATGTGTTTCGTGGTGGTGACGGCAATGCCCCCGCCGCATACGTAGCGGGCGCGGGTATTGGCGGCGGCGCATCGGGTGTGGACAGTTTTATTGTTGTAAAAAATCAGGTTAAATCCGCCGCGGGCGGCGGTGGCGAATTGTGCCAGTCGGGCAATCCGACATATTCCACCGAATATGATTCCAGTAAATTACAGTGTAATTTGCGCCCACGCTATGGCGGTGGTGGCAACCCCGATCGGGCCGAGGCAGGAACAGGGTACAACAGTTCGGATTCCGCATGTAAGATATTTTATGGTGCGGGTGGTGCGGGCGCACCCAGTGGTAAAACCGCGTCACAGGCGACATTCGATGATGCGCGCTTTGCCGCGATTTTGCCGTCCGCGGCCAGTGTCGCGCGCGGTGGAAATGGTGCAGGTATAAAATTTACCGACACCGATGGTACAACAATCACTGCAACAGGTGGACGTGGCGGCGAAACCCAGTCGTGGACATGTGGCGGTCATACGGTGTATTCGTATGGTGGCGGTGGCGGTGGTGCAGCGTGCTGGGTCATGAACGAAGATGGCAGTGTTACGTGCAACAGTGGTACGGACGGCGGCAACGGTTCGACCGGTACATCGGATACCAGTTACGTGAAAATATATCGCCTGTAATTTAATTGCGTTTATGCAAAAAAGTTATACACTGACCCGCAAAAGGAAAAACATAAATGAAAAACAAAGCCGTAAAGATTGGAATTATTGCATCACTGGCCCCGCACTTGTTTTGCTGTGTGTTGCCAATGGTATTGTCGGTGGTGTCGCTGTTTGCACCGGAATTTGCGCATACGTCAATATTACCCGCGTGGATTGAACCATGGCTGTTTGTATTTTCGGCATTGATGCTGGGGCTGTCGTGGGTTCTGGTGGTGCGTGATTGTCATTGCCATTGTGATCATTGTCATGGTGAATCGGGCGCATCGCATCACAGCCAGAAAATCATTCTGGGCGTAATTACGGTAATATTTATAATCAGCGTGATATTACATTTGGCCGCACATCACTAAACAGGAATTTTTTCCGGTGGGTATGTCACATGGATTTAACTTGCAAACACGCCTTGGGGCTTGTATAATAAACAGCAACGTTATGAAAGGGTAAGGACATGCCACGTGTTTCGGTTTTGATGCCTGCATATAATTCAGAAAAATATGTCGCGCAGGCCATCGAGAGTATTCTGAACCAGACATTTACGGATTTTGAATTTATTATAATAAACGATGGGTCAACCGATGATACGCCCAAAATCGTGCGCGAATATGCCGCCCGCGATCCGCGCATAAAATTCATTGATAATGCCCAGAATCAGGGTTTAATCGCTGTCTTGAACCAAGGGTTGGATTTGTGTACCGGCGAATACATCGCCCGCATGGACAGTGATGATATATCGCACCCAGAACGCTTTCAGTTACAGGTTGAATATCTGGACGCCAACCCGAATGTCGGTGTTATCGGGGCGTGGGCCAGATTGTTTGGCGCACGTGATGGCGTGTATAAATATAAACCAGTGGTCAGGTTACTGGACGCGTTGATTTATGGGGCAAACGTTGCGCATCCTGCGGCAATGATACGCACATCGGTTTTACGCAATAACAAGATATATTATAACCCCAAATATCCACATGCCGAAGATTATGGTTTCTGGGTTTCAATCGCGCGTGTGT
>JAUNMD010000099.1 GCA_030531915.1 Pseudomonadota bacterium | reverse complement strand
CGTTGTGCGCCAGTGATGCCTTGGCATCAGATACGTAGTATCCAGATGGACATTCAGAACAATCTGCGAACACACCATATTCTTTGCCAGAATCTGCGGATGTGTCATATGCGTGTTTTACAACAGTGTACGTTATGCTGGTGCATTGACTGGATACGGAATTTATGACATTATACCGGCAATCAGTGCCGGCACATGGGGTAACAATACATGTACCAGTGTTTGTAACGGTCACGGCCATTGCGTTGCGCAAGCCAAAAAATCCGGCTAACGTTGCCATAAATATAGTGACAATGAACACTCTCATATTGTTTCTCTCCTGAGTTTTATATATAAAAACCACCGGTTTTCACAGGTGGTCAGGAGGTTGAGAACAATTAGCAAGAATTGTGTCGCGTATTTGATATTCCGCGAACCCTCCTGACCCGAATGTCAGGAGATTATTTTTCGTCACAGGTACAAAAAACGGCGCAATTTGCGCGCCTTAAAAACAGTACTTGCCGACGCTTGCTAAACGGGTTCTCACACCCCATCGTTGGAACACCCAACGACATCAGGATTATATGCGGTTTATAAAATAAAAACAAGTGGAAAAATTTTGTGCGCAGCGCGCAACATTATCTATTCTCTATTTATCTGCCAAGGGGTGGGCGTGATTATAAATGTTTGTGATTTCAGCCATGTTGACGCGCGTGTATAACTGGGTCGTGGACAGCGACGCATGCCCCAGCAATTCTTGCAAACTGCGCAAATCCGCCCCACCCGCCAACAGTGCCGTTGCGAATGTATGGCGCAATGCGTGCGGGGTCACGTAATCGGGCAACTGCAAATATTTACGCACATGCTCTATAACCTTTTCCGCCATACGCGCTGACATGGGCAGACCGCGCACACTGCGAAACAGCGGATCATCGGGCGAATTACCAAATGGACGCACCGCGGTATACTTGTCAATCGCGTCCCACACGGCGGGCAACACGGGGACGATGCGTTCTTTTGACCCCTTGCCCATTATGCGCAATGTGTCGGGGTGCGCACGAACATCAGAATTGGTCAGCGATAATGCCTCTGATATACGCAGGCCACAGCCGAATATCAGCACCACCAGTGCCCAATCGCGTGCGGCAATCCACGGTTCGCGTTCATCAATATTACGAATGGCATCGTGCATATTTTCAACATCGGTGACCTCGATTGCCTTGGACAATTTACGGGGAACTTTTGGTGATGAAATCAATCCGATTGCATCGTTTTTTATGCCGTGATGTTTCGCCAAGAATTTGTAAAAGCCGCGCAACGACGACAACGCCCGTGCGGTGGACTTGTGCGCCAAGTTGCGACGCGCCCTGTCCGCCAGCCACGCGCGAAAACACAGTGTGTCGGCGCGCGCCATATCGGCCAGCGTCGCCGTGCCACCCGCATAATTGTCCCAGAATTTGATAAAATCGAGAATGTCTGTTTCGTATGCCGTGGCGGTGTGCGACGAATAATTTTTCGTATTCGTCAGGTATTCTATAAATTCGGCAACGATTTCGTTCATGTATAAATTTGTGTCCGCCGTGGCGGACAGTTTTTATTCACTGGATTGTCGCGATACGCTCGCAATGACAATGTGGCATAACGCGACAATCCCGTTATATATATTATCTGATTTCAAATGTTGCAGATACGGTGACGGAAACCTCTGTATCCTTGGTTACCAAGCCACCGCCAACATAAGAACCCGCGTCCGCTGTTTCCATTTTTGCACTGGCGCGCAAGAAATTAGACGCCAATGGCTGGTATACGGAACTGGTGTTCACGTTGTACGATACCGCCAGCATTTTGCCCGCGTGACGTTTATCGCCCGCCGCCAATGCGTCTGCGCGTGTACGCGCGTTTTCAACCGCCCCGCCCAGGCATTTTTCCATGATTGGTTTCATGGTTTCGTTACTGGTATACATGCGCAGGTTTTCAGAATATACGTCCTTTTGCCCCGCGAATTGGGTCAAGATTTTTTCGATTGTGTCAACGTTGTCGGCTGAAACCTCGACTGCGATGGACGTTTCAATGCCCAGTTTTTCAGATTTCTGCAATTCGCGATTCCATTCGGTCTTTTCATACGAATTGAAATCGGTGGTCTGCATCTGGACATCTTGTTTTTTCAGGTATTCTGTGATTTCGGCAATTTTCGCCGTGGCCTGTTTCATAGAAACCGCCGCTGATTTGTCCAGCGTTGTCACACGCAATGTGATTGCCGTTCTGTCCTTTGGCGCAGTGGTCAGACATTCGCCCGATACCGACACAGTGCGAACATCACGCGGCTGTTCCAGCCAACCAAATACCAATGCCAGCACCGCGCCAGCACCGATTACACTGCCCGCCCAGATGAGTGATTTTTTCATTTTTCTCTCCTTTTCTTGTGCTTTATTTAGTCAAAATAGTTCAGTTTCATTGCGGCCTTGACCCGTTTAACGGTTTCCGCCGCCGCCGCACGTGCGTCCATTGTGCCACGGCGCAAGATTTCCATCACCGATGCGGGATCGCGCGCCAACTGTTCGCGACGTTCACGAATTGGGCGCAGTGTTTCCTGCATTACCGCGTTCAGGAACTTTTTCACCTTGACATCGCCCAAGCCGCCACGTTCATAATGCGCCGCCAATTCGGCATAGTTTGCGTATTCTGGCAAAAATGCCGCAAAATGTTCCGGACGCGCAAATACCGACAGGTAAATAAACACGGGGTTGTCGGTTGTGTTACCGGGGTCTGTAACACGAATATGATTTGGATCGGTGAACATCGTTTTAACCTTGGCCGCGATTTCATCTGCGGAATCTTTCAGGTAAATACCGTTGTTCAAACTCTTGCTCATTTTCGCATTGCCGTCCGTCCCCGGCAGGCGCGCCGCCGATTTTGATTGTGGCACAACCGCGCGTGGCATTGTCAATGTGTCACCATAAATGCTGTTGAATTTGTGCACGATTTCAGATGCCTGTTCCAACATAGGCAACTGATCTTCGCCAACGGGAACAATATTCGCGCCAAACGCCGTGATGTCCGCCGCCTGTGATATTGGGTATGTAAAGAACCCAACCGGCACGCCACCATTAAACTTTTCCTTTTGCGCGATTTCGGTTTTTACCGTTGGATTACGTTGC
>JAUNMD010000008.1 GCA_030531915.1 Pseudomonadota bacterium | reverse complement strand
TGCGCGCAGCACACAAAATTTTTATCGCGGCGCAGCGTCAGCGGATATGTGTTCATATTTTAACTTTCGTCTTTTATGTCGCTGGTACTTGTGATATAATTATGCCAAGTATGAAAAAGTTTCTGACATGTTTTTTTGCGTTGGCTTGTTTCGCGCCGACGGCGTTTGCCGCCGACACGGCGTCTGTTACGCCATCACGCGTAATTCCAACCACGACCAAGTCAGACAGTAATTCGTCACGCACGGTGTCATCGCGTACCGCAACGCGCACGACCGACACCACAACATCTGTGCGCAGTGCCACGTCCACGTCAAACACCGCCACACGCAGTGCAACGGCCGCCGCACGTGCGTCCAGTGCGAATGGCAATGTCGCAACATCGCGCACCGGGTTGGACGCCGCGGTCAACACCAGCGGTCGTAATTCGCGGGTCGAGGCCGCCAGTATAAACAGCAATCCCGCGGTTCGTCGTTTGGGGCTGACATTGCGCCCATCAACCGCAGAGGTTGGCGGTCGCGCAAAAATCGCCGGCACAGACACCCAGACGGGGTCAAACATATCATCGGAAATTCGTAATTTATCAACGCGCGCGGCAACCAAGACAGTCAGTGCGGAATCCATCGCCGATGCCAAGGAACGCTTGGAACAGACCGCCAGTTTGAACAAATCGTGTCAGGAACAATACAACGATTGCATGGATCAATTCTGTGCGGTGATTGATTCTAATCAAAAGCGTTGCAGTTGCAGTGCAAACCTGTCCAAATATACCAAGGTCGAAGACGCCGTCAAAGACGCCAATACCCAGTTGAACGAGGTTGCCCAGCGTATTCGCTATGTTGGATTGTCTGCGGACGAAATTCGCGCGATTATGTCCGCGACCGAGGCCGAAGAGGCCCTGTCCGGTACGGTTGATACGACCGAAACCCGCAATATGTTGGAACAGATAGAGGCGTTGATAAAAGACCCAAAGAGTTCCACATCGTATTCATCGGACACGTACACCGGTCTGGATATGGACTTGGACTTTACGGCCGACACCAGCGATTTATTCAATCTGGATTTCCTGAGCACGAATACCGGCAGTTTTTCAAACCTGCGTGGCACGGAATTGTACAATGCCGCGAAAAAGCGTTGCAACACCGTCCTGACCCAGTGCAAAGAGGTTGGCGCAACGTCCCAGCAGATTACCGGTAATTACGATTTGGCAATCGACAAGGATTGCATTTCGTATGAACAGGGCCTGACCAAGATGAACGAAACATTGGTGTCCAATGTGCGCAGTGCAAATCGTATGTTGCAAAAGGCCCGACTGGCAGTATTGCAGAACAAGAATCAATATGATGCCAAGGGGTGCATTGGTGCGCTGGACGCGTGTATGACCGACGACATGGTGTGCGGTGATAACTATGTAAAATGCCTTGACCCGACCAAGGTCTATATTGACGAAAATGGCAAGGTTGTATTGGGCCAAGATATTACGGACATTACCGCTTTTATGAAGGGGTATAATAACGCAGGTATTGATGCAAATTTCTTGCAAAAGTCATACGGTATGTCAATCAACCAGGCAAGTTGCAAGGCCACACCAACCGAAAGTACGCCGGTCGGCAATAACGGTGCATGTATTGCGGGGTACCTGATGCACAAAATCGGAACGAAACAAAAGGTTACCGACGAAGGGTTATGCCGCGCGGTTCTGGACAAATGTCAGGCATACACATATGACAAGAATGGTAATTATATGCCATACAATGACATTGTTGTAAATTATGTCCAACGTGCACTGGTCAATGTTCGCGCCGCCCAGCAACAGATTATATCGGACTATGCGTCGTCATGTATGTTGGATATCGCAACGTGCTATAATCAACAGGTGACACAGGTCAACGCATGGTCATCATCGGCCAGTATCGGCAGTGTGTACAACGTAATGCGTGGTGCATGCCGTAATGTTGCATTGACATGTGCATACGCCGTCTTTGCTGATGAAGCTGCTGAAAAGAACTTGTGCAACAGTGATGATAACTGTATCGAGAATATTTCCGAAATGTTCTATCAGTCATTGCTGTGTCCAGATAATTCGACATACGCAAAAACGCCAGGCACAGCAGGTGTGAACAGTTATGTAAATGACCGTTGTGTATGTAACAAGGGTTATACACCATTCAGTGGTCAATGCTTGGCAGAATGTGTCAAAGATATAGAAATACGTAACAGTTATGGTACATGTGTTTGTATCGACGGATACACACGTGTCAATGGGATTTGCACGGCAAACAAATAAAAAACGCCCAAATGGGCGTTTTTTATTTGTTTAACTTTTCCATAAATGCGTTGTGGTTTTCCAGTTCATCTGGGTGCGCTGGGAATGTGCGATGTGGAAAATCGCCACCTGTTTTTGGTGTTTTCAAAAACGCATCGTGTTGTTTTGCAATAATTTCACTGATGTCTGGGGCGGGCGCGGTGTTTTCCAGTTCCTTGTACACCTTGGCCAAGATTTCCGCGTCAATCAACGCGCCGTGCGCATCGGCACGCGCGGTCAGTGATATTCCATACCATTTCGCCAATGCGTCCAACGAATAACTTTTAGGCCCAAAAACACGATTGCGCGCAATGATAATAGAATCCAACTGGCGCGAACGCGGAATCTGGGGCAGGTTCAGCATTTCCAATTCGTGGTTGATAAATGGAAAGTCAAAGTCAATCCCGTTGTGCGCAACCAGTGGCGCATCGCCAATAAATTCCAAGAATTTTGGCGCGATAACGGACATTTTCGGTTTGTCTTCCAAAAAAGCATTGGAAATCTTGTGAACCATATATGTTTCTGGGGGAATAATTTTCCCCTCTGGATTTATATATTCGTGGAATGTGTTGTCGGTAATGCGTCCATCGACCATTTCAACCGCACCGATTTCAATACAGCGGTCGCCCCGCAAATATTCAAATCCTGTGGTTTCAATATCGAAGCAAATAACACGCGCCATAACCGTCCCTTTCCTGTAATAAAAAATATATTTTTGATATGTTGTTGCGCGTGTATTATAATAAACGCGTGAATCTAAATCTAGAAAATCTTAACCCCGAACAAAAATTAGCCGTCACCACAACCGATGGGCCACTGTTGGTGCTGTCTGGGGCGGGCACGGGAAAAACGCGTGTGCTGACAACGCGTGTGGCGTACATATTAAATTCCGGTCTGGCAATGCCGTGGCAGGTTTTGGCACTGACATTTACGAATCGCGCGGCAAACGAAATGAAAACGCGTATTGCCGAATTTGCAGATGATGCGGCCACGTGGCGTCCGTCTGACCTGTGGTGCGGGACATTTCATTCAATTTGCCTGCGCATATTGCGCGCGAATGCGGCGGCCGCCGGCCTGCGTCGTGATTTCCTGATTTATGGCGAAGATGATCAAAAGGCAACCATGAAAAACATTTTTGCCGATATGTCATTGGACGCCAAGGATTATAATCCGTCCGATTGGGTGGAACGCATTTCCGCAATCAAGGACAAGGGGCTGCGTCACGGTGATGATATTACGGTCAGTGATGCTGCTAAAAAAATTCTGGACGCATATAACGCAGAATTAGCGCGCATGGGTGCGGTTGATTTCGGCGACATAATATTACACGTGTTGAACCTGTTTGATAAAAATCCGGACATTCTGGCGCGTTATTCGCGGCAATTCAAATACATTATGGTTGATGAATTTCAGGACACCAATCGTGCCCAGATGCAATTCTTGGAAATGCTGACGCGCGATGCGGACGCACCGAACATTTGTTGCGTTGGTGATGATGACCAGTCGATTTATTCATGGCGCGGGGCGGAAATCAAAAACATTTTGGGATTCGAACAGAAATTCAAAAACGCCCAGATAATTCGCTTGGAAACAAATTACCGCAGTACGCCAAACATTCTGGGGGCGGCAAATTCATTGATACGTCATAATCAGGGCCGTTTGGGCAAGGATTTACGTACCGCCACCAACGGTAATTCTGGTGAACCGGTATATGTTTTAACCCTGCCGTCCGATTGGGACGAGGCACGTATTATCGCCGACACAATTATGCGACGCGCGGACGGCGTGCCGTATTCTGATTTTGCGGTATTGATTCGCGCAGGCAGTTTGTCGCGTCTGTTCGAAGAAGAATTTACATCGCGCGGGATTCCGTACAAATTGGTTGGTGCGACCAAGTTTTATGACCGCATGGAAATCCGCGACGCGATTGCGTATTTGCGCCTGTTGGTATATCCGTTTGACGATATGTCGTTCACGCGTATTATCGGCAAACCACGCCGTGGTTTTGGCCCATCTGCGATTGCTAAAATCAGGGCGCATGGCACAAACCTGATGGACGGGTTGCGTGCGGCGCAGTTATCGGGCAAACAGGGTGCGGCGGCCACAGAATTTTTATCGGCGTTTGATTTTGAGTGGGCGGGCATGCACCCAATGGACGCGGCGCGCACAATAATGGAAAAATCGGGCTATATAAATTATTGGCGCACGTCCAAGGATACTGATGCCAGCGAACGATTGGACAATATTCGCGAACTGATAACGAACGTAATTGCAAAGTATGATACGTTGCCGGATTTCTTGGAACATGCGGCATTGATGACGGCGGACGACAATGATAACGATGCCACCCCCGTAATTGACGCGGTCAGCATTATGACCATTCACGCGGCCAAGGGGTTGGAATTTAACACGGTATTTTTGCCCGCATGGGAAGATGGCATTTTCCCAAACGATATGGCGATTGATGGTGGTGGTCTGGAAGAGGAACGCCGTCTGGCATACGTTGCAATCACGCGCGCACGTCGTCGTGCAATAATTTCAAATGCAATGTCGCGCATGGTATTTGGTTCGCACCAATATAATTCGCCCAGCCGTTTTATCACGGAAATGGACAACCATTTCTTGGATTTCCAAGGGGGTGGCCCGCGCAATATTCGCGCGTCATATGCGCCGCGCCCGTCATACACACCGCGTCGCCCCATTGCACCGCAACCCGCCGCCCCAAAAAATGCAGTTGGACGTCTGGTGTCACATGCCGATATGGGGCGCGGTGTTGTTATCGAAGATGCAGGTAATATTTTAACGGTTGCATTCCGTACGCGTGGTATAAAAAAGGTTGCACGTGATTATCTGGAATTTGTGGACTGATTTTATTTCTTGTTTTCGTCGATAATCTTTTTCCACTTTTTGTATTCGCCATACGCATTGTTCCACAGACGTGTTGCCTCTGATTTAATCTTTTGTCCCATGCTGTCATCAATGCTGCCACCGATTTTCTTGGCAATGTCCATCGCGTGATTTGCCAAATATGCAACCAAAATTCCCGACAACAACACAACCATAAAATTGTCATCTTTCAAACTGGGGACTTGGGCGGCCATATTCATATCAATAATTCCCGACAGCAACGCCGCACACAGCGCAACCACAATCGACAGCGACACAAAATACAACGCTGCGTTTATGAAACGCTGAATCTGGGCGGACAACGATTCCACCTTGAACAAGCCCAAAAATCCGTTGAATATCGTGCCGGCAATTCCCTTGTAAGATGTTTTGCCAACGGTTTCGGCAATCGCGGTAAATGGCAACATTATCACGGCCAAGAATAAATCCGCCATCACGCCCAGTGCGATAAATGCAAACTTGAACGCGTTATACACAAACAGCACGACAAACGCGACCCCAATAACAAATGAAAACGCGCTGTGCCCAATTCCCGCCAACATCCATTTGAATCCGGCGGCAATCGCAGTATAGAAAAATCCCGACAACCGCGTTGGCACGCACATCATATCGGCGGCGGCATTCGCATCAATCAGCATACGTGCGGGTGTGTGCGCGGCGGTATAATCACGAATTGCGGTGCATGTGTCGGGCAAATCCACCCCCGCAACATCTGCAATCGTGTTCAAAATAAAGTCCGACAGATACGTTCCAACCGTAATAATCGGCCCCATAATCCACATAAACACACGCGCCGGCCCAAATTGCAAGATGATAATCCATATCGCAATCGTTGCGCCTTTCTTGACAACACTCTTGGCCAAATCGCGTACATTGGATTTTGTGGTCATCATCTGGTATGTTTCAAACATCGCCCAGAATATATATGCGATAATAATAAATATCACCACAAACCGCACCAATGACCCGTCCAGTATTTCCGCCACCCATGACATGGCGTTCATAAATGCCAGACCGGCTTTGGCCTCAATCGGAACATAATCTTTGACCAACTGTTGATTTTGAAATCCGGATTGAAATTCGGTCAAATCACGCGACATATCACTGGTAAACGATTTCAGATTGTGTTCTGTTGTCCATGCGCCAAACTCACCAATATCACCGCCCGCCGGCAAATTAGTCGCGGCATACACCGGCGCAGCAAACATAATCGCGGTGCACATAATCAAATTTGATAAAAATTTCATTACACGTTTCATCAATCTTTCTTTCCTGCGGCCTTGGATACGGCATCAAATACCTGTTGCGGGACGCTCCAAATCTTTTTACCCAAATCTTTTGTCCATGTGCCAAAATCAAATTGTTCCTTGCTGCCTTTGCCCAGAATCGCATCAACCTTGGGCGATATGGCAAAGAAATACAACACGAACATAAAGAACATTATCAGCAAGAAATCAAATCCGTCGTCCAAGAAATCAAATGCATTTGGATACGTGCGTTCAACCATTGCGCGCTGGGCGGTAAAGCAATCTTTGAATTTATCGGCATCCATTTCGCCATCTGATAATGCGACACGTTCACACGTTGCAAACACGTTCATAACCGACATAGTTTGTGCATCTGGATTTTTCACCGTGCGTCCCAACAGTGGTGGCATAATCGCACTGTACCCATCGGCGGGCCCTGGGAAATATTCGTCGGCGGCAAAAGACACCGTCGCGTATATAATCAGAATCTTTAACGAAATCGCAACAATCTGAACCGCGGATTTAACCAGCATCGTTACCGCATTGGCAACAACATTGCTGGCCAGTTTCCATGTCCCCTCGAACGCGGTCGCAGCAATTATCAGCGGCAGGAATATGATAATAAACACCAATTTGAATACGACCGATAACACTTGGAAAA
Source organism: Pseudomonadota bacterium (assembly GCA_030531915.1). Lineage (GTDB taxonomy): Bacteria > Pseudomonadota > Alphaproteobacteria > Rs-D84 > Rs-D84 > Enterousia. The sequence continues at coordinate 13,811 of JAUNMD010000008.1, read as the reverse complement.
ACAGGTCAAATCCAATTATCAAAAACATTATGACCAGCACGAATCCCGCAATCCACGTAAATGCGCCACCACCCATGCCCAGCCACGCATAGTTCATCATTGCAAACCCGCCCGCGGCCCCCGCCAGCATTACGGCATTCAGGTTGCCCATCGTGCACATAAACGGTTGCAGAATTGGATTTAACAAATCGCCCGATGCGGGGTTATCAATCGCCCCACATTGCGTTGCATCAACAACGCCCGATGCGGCCATGGACATTTCCGCCCCAACATATAACACCGGCGTGATTGTGACATTTGAAATCGCGCGCAATGCGGTTGTCCCGCCCATTCCCAGCGTCCCCAGAATCGCACCGACAAACATTATACGTGCGGCCTGACGCCATGCTTTGTCAAACCACGCGGAAAATTCCAGTTTCTTTTCCTTGGTGTCCAATGCGGTGGTCTTTTTCGTGGCGTCCCAAATATATTGCGTTGTGTATATAAACAGGTAAATACCAAAACCAATTACCAACAAAATCCAAATATTGTCCAGCATCGCTGTCCAGAATATTTCTGCGGCATTACCAATCACGCTGAATAATTCCGCGATATACCCGCATAGAAAACAGCCATTTGCGCTGGCAATATCATCGCCCGCACCAATCGCGGTTAAAAAGTTTTGTGTGCTGGTGTATGTCAACGCCGCACCACCAATGGACGACGACAAATACCAAATGCCCAACCCAATCGCAATCGCGCCCATCAAGAAACGAATGGCAATGGAAATCAGTTTTGCTTTCATCATTTCGCACCGCCTTTACCGTCTTTCTTTGGTGCGTCGCCACCCGACAGAACTGTTTTTACTATTTTCGTTGCGGCCTGTACCGCGTCCGTGGTCAGGCGCATTGCATCATCGGCCAACTGGTCGCCCATTTTGTGTTCTTCGCTGACATCAAACGCCGACAGAACCATTTTTGTAACCTGTGGAATTTGGTCGTATATGAAATTCAAAACATAGACCAGCACAACCGCACTCATCAACGTAATCTGTGCCAAATTATCTTCGTTCAAATCGGCGGCAAAAACATCGCCCGATAATATTGCCCCCATCAGTTCGGCGGCCGATGTCCCCGGTGCAGAAAAGAATTTTGCAATAATTACCATAATCACCGTGTACGTCAGCACGCACGACGCCAGCGAAATAATCGCGTTCAGCAAACTCTTGAATTGTCCAACGCCCAGTTTTGAACCCAACCCCGACATCCACGATGGTACGTCTGATGCCCCCTTGAACGAAACCATGACCAGTGACAATGGAAAGAAAAACGCAAAGAACATCATCGCAATGATAATGTCAACAAAGTAAAAGCAGAACCGCACAAATAACTTGAAAAATCCATAGAATAAATACAGACCGACAAAGAACAATGCGATATGTTTTATCAGTGCACCAATACCCAGCAATGCTTTCCATGTGAACGCACTGTCCATCACGGCAATGCCCAGTTTCATAAACGATTGAAACTGTGTGATTGTCGTCTTCATCAGCAAAATAATTGTGTCGCGTAATTGTGGACGATAAAATCCATCATTGGACATTTCCATCGGCTGGTATGTAACCTTTTCATTTACTGTATCGGTGTTGGTTTGCAGCATACTCTGGCTGTACACCAATGCGATTTTTGATGCGGGTTCAAACGTAACCTGTGTCATAAATCGCGGGAACATAACGCCCATGGACAGGAACGTCAACGCCACCAGTGAATTGATAAATACCGGCCGTATGGATTTTGCATACCATGGGTCGCGCACGCCACCCTTGATATTCTGCCACACGGCATTGATGACAAAGAACGCAAACAGCACACAGAATATAATCGCACAGAAAATTGCAAACTGTTTATACACGGCTGCGGCCGCCGTTGATACAATCTGAAACAGGCGGTCAAAAACCTCGCACCCCCAGCATTGGACGGCAGAATCAACCAAAGAATTCATGAACCCGTTCATTTCTTTTTAATCCAACCTGCTATTTTTCCAATTTGCTTGCCCAGATTCTTGGCGTTGCCCCATGTTCGGGACGCGTCAGAACCAACCTGTTTATACAACTTGTCCATACCTGATCCGACATAAGAATTTAACTGGTCGCGTGTCATTTCGAATATGCGCAACATCAAATAGAACGTCAGTATCGATGAAATCCACAACAGTGAATGTCCCCCAAATCCAATGCCGGCATTTGCCATCTGGGGCATGTTGGTTGTGGCCGTACCACCGGCGGCAACCACGAACACAGAATTTGACCAGTTAAACAACGATTTCACAATCGCCAAATTTACACACAGAATAAACGCACACGCAATCATCGTGATAATCAGGCGTTGCAATGCCTTGGTAATACCGGAAAACGCCGGCCATACGTCAAACCATTTATTCGCATCTTTTGGTTTTGCAACCCATGTCAGAACCTGAAACGGGTACAATACCAACGCCATGCCGAAATTAAATATCGCCTGAATAATCAGCAATGCCATGAACAGGTTGCTGCCCACAAATGCAACCACCAACAGTATGCCCGATATGACATTCATAAAATCTTCGCCACCGTGCGGCACCAGTGTCAGCAACCCACGCAACCCGCGCACAATAAATTCAAATCCGCGTTTGATAATCTGATTGTTGGCGTGCGATATGTCGGACACGGGCTGTACCAAAAATTCACATGATGATTTGCTGATCCAACCATGCGACACAATGTCGGGCGGACATTCCACGGCGGGCGCGGCAACGCCGGTTTCATTTATCGTTTCGGTAATGCTGTGCGTGTACAACGCCCCAAATTGCAAGAACGGGTTGACCAACCATTCGGTTACATATACGGGACGAATCTGTAATAATACAACCGCAGCGAAAATCGCACGAAATCCAGAATGCAAAACATTTGTGGTAATTTTTTCGGCTGTAACCTTGCCCGACGCAAAATCCCCGCCACCTGAAAAACCAAAGAACCCCACCCATAATTTCGGCAGGTATAATTTAATCAAATACAGTGATATGGAAACGGCAACAAAACCCCATATCAAAACATAGATTATACCGTCGCCATTACCCACAAAAAATTCATAGCCGCCCGTTGCCACCGCCATCAGCGCGTCCAGCACAATCGGCACCAGCGGGGCCAGATTTAACGCATCAACAATTTCATACTGTGCAAATGCCGGCACGGGCACGCCCACGCAAAATGCCGCAATCGCCAGCGCGCCCAATGCGCGCGTCATGCACGTAAAAAGATTGCGTTTTGATAAAAACATTCTCTCTGGTATCTAAATTATCTGTTCAATTATATCACAATTTGGGACAAAATGTGATATAATTACAAATAAAATGAGCCGCTTGAAACAGTTTTGGATTGTTTTTTTATCGTTCCTGCCACTTTCGGCGGGCGCGGTTGCGCCATTTATAATTCAGGGCTTGATTGGTGCAACAGGCATACTGGGGTATTCCATATATCGTAACATGTCGCCGACCAATATGGCGGACGCAATGAACTTCTTTTCATCGTGTTGGTCGTGCCAGTTATTTTCAGATATTGTCACGGCAATGTCAAACCTGTTGCCACGCGTGTACAGTGCGATTGGCGGTGTGATAATTCCAATCGCAGCGGGGTTGACCGCGGTGTGGTTCGCGTGGAAAATATTTTCAGGATTCTTGAACGCTAAAATCGACCAGCCATGGTCGATTGCCAGCGCGTTCAGTACGCACCTGATAAAATTGACCGCGGTGTGCGCATTGCTGTTGATTCCATTGCCACGTATGTTAAATGACATCATTTTTGAACCGGTGTTCGGTGTCGGATTTACCCTGAACAGGGTGGTTGCCGGTAATGAAAAGTTTGCCGAATGCATGGTTGCAACCGCCATCGCAGATCCCGTGTCGGTTGATACCGCCGCGGCAAATGCGGGCGCGTATTCGCCAAACCTGCGCCATGGGTTGACATGTGAAATCGCCAATGTGCACCAGATAACTGGTCTGGGTATGACGGTTGGTTGGACAATGATGAATATGGCGTTTGATACCCAGTACATGCATAAACTGATGTGGAATGTGCCGGTGTTCCCAAATGTTCCAATCTTTTTTGCAGGTCTGTTGGTGCTGGTGCTGTTCCTGATGGCGTTGCTGCCCGTGCCCCTGTATTTCTTGGAGGTATTCATAAAACTGTCCATGGATTTAATAATGTTGCCATTTATGTTCTTGTCATGGCTGTTTTCGGGCTGGCCCATATTCCCCAGTGGCGGCAAAAATATTCAGGCGATTGTAAATGACGTGGTCAAAGGAACGGCGGGCATCGCCATGGTCGGTGTGTTTATAACATTTGCGGTAATGTTTTTGAATGCGGTGTTTGGCACGTGGGGCGGGGCGTCACGTTTGGCCACTGCGATGGCGCAAAACGATTCGCATTTTTTGATAGACGGATTGATGCTGCGCAACGACAGCATTATAACAATCCTGATGATGGGAATATTCATTGCAATGTTCATGACCATGATTCCTGCGCTGGTCAAGACGTTGTTTGCCAACGTAAATATTCCGACATCATTCTACGAGGGGGTAAAAAAAGACCTGAATACCCTGTGGGGCGACCTGAAAAAATGGTACGCCGTGATAAAAAAATAAAAAATCAAGCCCTTTTTTTAACATGCCCCCCCTTTTTTGTGCAGTCCGAATCTGATATAATTCTTAGCAATGAAGCAATATCCGATTCTTTATTGGCCACGCAGAACGACCGGCGATGATGATTACCGCCTGTCGCGCAAGGTCATAAATACTGCAACCGGTATAATGCCTGATGTTATGACCGATGATTTGGATGTGGCGGGTGCGCTGCGCGATAATCCGGACGCGACGATATATTACCCTGTTTTTTGTGAATCAACCGGTTGGTGGGGCGAATTACTGGGGTCTGATGCGGTTGTTACCGACAAATTGATTATATCGCCGGAATGCCAGTTGATGGTTATTCGTGCGTCATCTGCGGCGGGGGCGTCGCATAATTCGGGTCAAAATCAATTACTGGCGGCGGAAATATACCCGACCAGCGGATTTTTCAAGAAAATGAATTCCGGCATTGCAACGGTGGCCGATATGCTGGCCACGGACGCGGGCACGATTTTGGCACTGTTTTCTGGTAAAAACCAGTCACAGTTCATAAATGTACTGGAATCTACGGGCAATTCATATCTGGGGTGCATCGGTCGTTACTAATATTTCTTGCAATACAGAAAAATCCTTGTATAATCTGCACGCTAAAAAATTTAAACAAAGGGTAATAAGATGAAAAAAGGAATTCATCCTGAATATCACGAAATCAACGTCACACGTACAGACGGCAAGACCGTAAAAATGTACAGTTCCGTTAAAAAAGATTTGATTTTGTCCACAGATAACCTGAACCACAGTGCATGGACAGGCCAGCGTACAAACTCTGGTGAAAAGGGCCAGCGCGTTGAAAAGTTCAAGGGTAAATTTGCTGGGTTTAACTTCTAATCTAAAATACGGAAACGGGGCGCCGATATGGAACTGTTGATAAAAGGTTCAACGGAATTAAACAAGATGTTTATGGCATTGCAGCGCACGGCCAGTGGGTTGCGCCATGACTTTGGTGAAATTGAAAACCTGCAACAGTCATTGCATGGTGCACACGACTTTGTGCAAAAGGCGTCTGCCCGTATCGAAGAAAGTATCTTGAACGATTTGTTGTTGGTGCGCCCATCGGCGGGTCTGCTGACGCCAAACGTAACGCGCGATGGCGATGGTCGTGACGAATTTGTGCTGTCACTGTCGGGTGCGGCGAACTTTGTTCGTGCAAATCCGCATTTCGCGATTTCGTTGGCACTGCGCACAAACGACGAAACCAAAATCGCATTGGTGTATTCACCAATCGACGAACGCCTGTATTATGCAGAGGCAGAACGTGGCGCATACGCGTTTTCCGCGTTTCATTCCGCCCGTGTCAAGGTTTCTAATATCGAAGAATTGCCAAACGCAACGGTTGCATTTAACACGAACGATTCGCGTACAGTACCTGCGGACATTCGTCGCACGGGTTGCCCAGCGTTGGATTTGGCATGGGTTGCATCGGGCAAATTTGATGGTTTCGTATCTGATCCATTGGACTTTGCGGAAATCGCCGCGGGTGACCTGTTGGTACGCGAAGCGGGCGGTAAGATTTCAATGGGTGCGGATTTAATTGCCACCAATGGTAAAATCGAATTGTAATTTGCGGGGCGTTTGCCCCGCTTTCTTTTTGTCATGTACTTGCAAAGTTGAAATAAATATCTTAAACTTTGTGTCATGAAATTCAAAAAGTTCTTACGCATTCTGTTAAACATTATATTCTGGTGCTTTACCGCGGGAATCGCGGCACTGGCGGCATTGGTGCTGATTTACGGTAATGATTTGCCGGATTATAAAAAATTGGCAACATATGCGCCACCGGTCGCAACGCGCCTGTATGCGTCGGACGGGTCACTGTTGATTGAATACGCCGAAGAACGCCGCGTATTTATCGATTTTGCCGATATGCCGCCCCAGTTGGTAAATGCATTTGTCGCCGCCGAAGACCAGAATTTCTGGACACACCCTGGTATTGATGTTCAGGGAATTACGCGCGCGGTCATAAACAATACATTGGGCATGATGGGATTCCATACTAATTTTTCGGGCGCATCAACCATCACACAACAGGTCGCAAAGAATTTCTTTCTGACATCTGAACGCACACTGTCGCGCAAGATAAAAGAGGCGATTTTGGCACTGCGTCTGGAACGCACATTTTCAAAGCAGCATATTATGACCCTGTATTTGAACCAGATATTCTTGGGCGCGCGTGCATATGGCGTTGGGTCGGCGGCATTGATGTATTTTAACAAGCCCGTTTCAGAATTGTCGCTGGCTGAATGCGCGTTTTTGGCGTCGTTACCAAAAGCACCAAATAATCGTGACCGCGCGGTTGAACGTCGTAATTATGTCCTGCGCCGTATGGTCGCTGAAAAATATATTACACAAGAACAGGCAGATGCCGCCGCGGCCGAACCATTGAATATCAACAGTGGTTTTACCGCACAAATGGAATTGGATTTTCAGTATTTCGCCGAAGATGTTCGCCGTCAATTGCTGAATACAATCGGCCGTGAAAAATTGTATAACGATGGTTTGTACATCAAGACAACCATTGTTCCGGAATTACAGCGTGCGGCCGCCGCGGCATTGAACAAGGAATTGGACAGATACAACGCCAATCGCGGTGAAAACGAACCAAAATTACAGGGTGCAATTATCGCAATGAACCCGCACACGGGGCGTATTGTTGCAATGACGGGTGGGCGTTCCTTTGCGGACAGTTCGTTTAACCGCGCAACACAGGCGATGCGTCAAATTGGTTCAACAATAAAACCATTTGTGTACTTGGCGGCGTTGGAACGCGGCATGTCGCCAGAGGCAATGATACTGGACGCACCAATCGTTGGCTGGCGCGAAGATGACACTTTGTGGAAACCTGAAAATTACGACAAGAAATTCTTGGGCGATGTGCCATTGCGTTTGGCACTGGAAACATCGCGCAATGTGCCGGCGGTGCGCTTGGTTGAAAAAATCGGCGTGTCCAATGCGATCGAGGTTGCCCAGCGTTTCGGTGTATACCCCCAGAATTTGAAGAATATCAACCTGTCATTGGCGTTGGGTTCGGGCGAAACGACGTTGGAAAATCTGGTGCTGGGGTATTCAGCATTTGTAAATGGCGGTCACGTAATTCAGCCGAAATTGGTCGATTACATAGAGGACAGATATGGTCGCGTAATCGATGGCACGCCAACAGAAATGGTCGCGTGGTCTGATGATATGCAGCCAACACCGCAAACGGTGGAATCAGAACCATTGTCCGACGCGCAGAGTTTATATCAACTGGTATCAATTCTGCAAGGTACAGTTGAACGTGGCACGGGTAAACAGGCGCGCGTTGCGGGGCACACGATTGCGGGTAAAACCGGAACAACCAACGATGTCAAAGACGTATGGTTTGTCGGATTTTCCAAAAATTTAATTGCGGGCGTATATCTGGGATTTGATACACCACGACCATTGGGACGTGGCGCGGGCAGTCATCAGGCCGCACGCGTATTTTCTGAATTTATGACAACCGCATTGGCGGGCCAGAAAAATCAGCCATTCTCTGTCCCTGATGGTTTGACATTTGTCCGCATAAATCGTCGCAGTGGTGCGGCCGCCGCGTCTGACCCCGATGGCACGATTATTACAGAGGCATTCAAGGCCGGTCAAAAACCAAACCCAGCACCCGCCGCGCGTCGTGCGGAATCAAGTCCTGTGGTTGGTGGCGTATTTTAATTTAACATTTTTTGAAAATGTGATATTCTGTGCACCAGAATACGAAAGGGGGAATTTAATATGAAACGGGTTCTGATTGGATTGGCGGCGGCACTGTCGGTCGCGGCATGTGACAAGCCAGATGAAAGCAATGCAATCGTTCGCACATGCGGTGATTACGATGTTGAAATCACGTTGTCTGATACGGGCGATACAATCAATGCGACAATCAATGGTGACGCGGCAACGTTGAAGCACGCAATTTCTGCGTCGGGCGCGCGCTATGTCGGCGTACTGAATGACACGGACGTCACACTGTGGAACAAGGGCGAAGATTGGACATTGTTCTTGGGCGACGACGATACCGCAGTTGCGATTGAATGTGTTGCGAAATAAGATTTATTTTACCTTATCTTTGTGATAAAATGGTCAGCATAAGAAGGAGATTTTTATGCTGACTAATTTTTTTCTGTCGCGCGGATTCAGTTTTTTTGCCAGTGGTTGGACACAATTTGCGGCGGCATTTGGACTGTCGTTTTTGATAATGCTGCTGTTTGGCCGACCATTTATTGCCGCCATGCACGCATGGCAGAAAAAGGGCCAGCCCATCAGTGAAAATGTCCCGGAATCCCACCTGCAAAAGGCGGGCACGCCAACCATGGGTGGAATCTTGGTTGTGCTGGCGATTTTGATTTCGTCGGTACTGTTTATGCCAACCGACAGCCGCGCCGCGTGGATTGCGCTGGCGGCATTGGTAATGTTTGCGGCAATCGGTTTTATTGATGATTATAAAAAGGTTTCATCACAATCGAAAAAGGCGGCAAACGGCCTGTCACCACTGACACGTCTGGTCACCGAAGGGGTGTGCGTTGTCATATTGGCGTACATGATAAACAGCATTATGCCACCATATATTCCCGAATATTCACTGGCACTGGGCGCGGGCATAATTTTGCCGTTGGGGTTGCTGTATTACGTGTTTGCGTATTTCGTTATTTGTGGGTCGGCGAACGCCACGAATATCACAGACGGTCTGGACGGTATGCTGGCAAAATTGTACATGCCGGTGCTGGTCGTGCTGGTGGTTGCGCTGTATGGTGCAACACGCATCGGATTTATGGACACGGTTATGTTTTTGCCAACGGCGTCCGGTCTGTATGCGGTGCTGGGGGCTGCATTCGGCGCGGTATTGGGATTCTTGTGGTATAATGCGCGGCCGGCGGCAATATTTATGGGCGATGTTGGGTCGCTGGCGCTGGGCGGATTTATGGGCACGGTCGCAATGCTGTTGAAATCAGAAATCATTATGGGTATCGCGGCGGGTATGATGGTGATTATTTTGATGTCGTCATTTATTCAAACAATGTGCTTCAAAATCACGCGTCGGATTACGGGGACGGGGCGTCGTGTGTTCTTGCGCGCGCCACTGCATCACCATTTCGAAGAATTGGGTTGGCCAGAAACCAAGATTGTTGACCGATTCTTTATTATGTCAGTGCTGTTTTCAGGATTGGCATTGGTACTGTTAAAGTTTGCATAAAGTGTTCCAGCCCGCGCAAGCGGGCTTTTTTTATAAAATATTTTTTGACGGGTATATTTTCGTAAAAATCATGGTATAATACGGGCATGAGCATAAGAACCGAAGACAGTACATTGACCAGTTGGATTCTAGAGGTAGATCGCCGTCTGCTGTGGGCGGTGTTGGCACTGGTGCTGGTGGGGGCGATATTTGTCGTTTCCGCGGGCAGTGTGTCCGCCGAACGTATCCACCAACCGTGGTATTATTTCTTGGTAAAATCCATACCGTTTTACGTCATTGGGTTGATAACATTATTTGCGGCCAGCATGCTGAAAAAGAAATGGGTGCTGGGTATATCTGCGTTAAATATTTGTGTTGGACTGGTGCTGTTGGCGTGGACATGCATTGCGCCATATAAAATCAAGGGGTCGGCCCGATTCGCTCATACGCCAATTACAAATATTTCCCCATCAGATATCATGAAACCTGGGTTCGTAATTCTGACCGCGTGGTTCTTGTATAAAATGCACAGTGCATACGGCGATAATATGTTCTTGTCGCGTGATGCGTGGCGTTTCCGCAAACTCAGTTGGTGGACGTATTTGGCAATATTTGTGCCGGTGCTGTTGATTATGTTTTTGCACCCTGACGTGGGAACGGCTTTCTTGTACACAATTACATTTGGCGGTATGACATTCTTGGCGGGATTGCCGTGGTCTATTATGATTGGTTTGGTCGCTTTTGGACTGTTTGCGGGTGCGGTCGCATTTATGATTATGCCACACGTGCACGCACGTATTATGTCATTCACTACCGGCCAAGGGGACAAGTATCAGGTAACGCAATCAATTCAATCGATTCAGCACGGTGGCCTGTTGGGCAGTGGCGATGACGCATTTGTCAAAGAATCGTTGCCCGATGCGCATACTGACTTTATCTATGCCGCCATTGTCGAAGATTTTGGCGCAATCGTTGCGTGCGTATTGCTGTGCGGGTTGGTGTATGTATTAAAGCGTTTGACCACAGACGCCATGTCGTCACGCAATCCGTTTGTGTTTTATGCAACGGGCGGGGCGGCGATACTGTTTGGAACACAGGTGTGTATCAATCTGGCAACAACATTGCATTTGATGCCGCCCAAGGGTATGACATTGCCATTCATTTCATACGGGGGCAGTTCATTTGTTGGATTCTGTCTGCTGTTTGGTATGGTTTTGGCATTGATACGCGAAGATAAATGGAAATAGGGGAATAATATGAAAATATGGATTGCAACAGGTGGTACGGGTGGACACGTATTTCCGGCACTGAGTGTCGCAACAGAATTGGTTGCACGTGGTCATCGGGTTATAATTTCAACCGACGGCCGCGTCAAAAAAATGGTGCGTGATGGCGCACCGGCGGGTGCAAAATTGGCGTGCGTATGGGCGTCGGGTGTTGGCGCAAAGAGTCGCCTGCACCAAATCATCGCATTGTCCCAGATTGCGCTGTCGGCGGCGGCATTGACATTGCGCTTTGCGTTTTCGCGTCCCGCACGCTTGGTTGCGTTTGGTGGTTATGCGTCTGTGCCGGCGGTGTTTGCCGCACATGTGTGGCATATTCCAACATTCTTGCATGAACAAAATGCCGCGATTGGTCGCGCAAATAAATTCACAATGCGTTGGGTTAAAACATTGATGACCAGTTTCCCAACCGTATCTGGTATTCCGGCCGGTACGTCTGCGCGCGTGGTTTATACAGGATTGCCTGTACGTCGCGAATTTTTGGCCTTGGCGGGCAGCCCGATTCCAAAACAGGGCAAATTATTGGTCACGGGTGGTTCGCTGGGTGCGCAAATCTTGGACGATGTTGTGCCGGTGGCAATCGCCGCAATGAAAAATAAAAAGATTTTTGTTACGCACCAGACGCGTCCTGAAAATGTTGCACGCCTGCAAAAATTCTATGCGGAAAATAAAATCCATGCAAACGTGTTGTCATTCATTCACGATATGGCGGCAACGATTGCAGATGCTGATTTGGTCATTGGGCGCAGTGGGGCCAGCACGGTCATAGAATTGGAAACAATCGGTCGTGGTGCGATTTTTGTGCCACTGGGCATCAACCCCGATCAGGCCGCGAATGCCGCCAGTTTTGCGCGCTTAGGCGGTGGGTTCGCGATTGAACAATCGAAATTTACGGCACGTTGGTTGACGGCAACACTGACCGAATTGTTTGATAATCCATCACGCTTGGCAAAAATGGCGCAAAAGTCATGTGTACCGAATAATGCGGTGAATTTAATCGCCGACGAAATAACAAAATAATATCAGACGCATTTTCCGCTTGCGCGCGATTCGTCATTTGTTCTATGATTGAATCAGGAAGGAAAGGAAAATGCGTCATATCGCTGTTTCTGCGTTATCATTATTTGTAATTTTACCTGCGTGGGCAAATGCCCGCCTGCCGGTCGTGAATATTGCGGCGGGCGGTGTTTCTGCGCGTGCGGCATTTGGCGATGTTGTGGCCACGCCCGCACCTGCACGGGTTGCATCGGCTGTGCCCGCGGTATCCGTCGCGCCGGCACCGGCAACGAAAAAGGTTGTCGCGCGCAGTGCAAAAAAATCGGTCGCGTCCGCACCGGTTGTGACCGCACAAAACGCGTCTGTGGATACGGGTGAACGTATTGTTGCCCGTGATGATATTTTGTCCCCACATCGCCCCAGTGCGGATTTGTGGGCACGCAGCACATCGGACGCACCATTGCGTATGCCGGACGCATCTGAATTTGCCGTGTATCGCACCGACAGTTTATTGCCAGAGGAAGATATCGATTCGTCCCGCACAGTTACCAGTCCCGCACGCACTGTGATTGCGCGCGCCGAAAATGCATCTGCAAATGTGCCAACGCCAACGGCGGCATTGTCTGAATTTGATGCGCAAATCGCGCACCTGAACGAATTACAACAGCGTGCGAATGCCAGTGTTGCCGCGAACAGCGCAACTGTATCTGATGCCAAATCCGCCCGCCGTGCCGATGTCACGGTGCGCAGTCCGATTGTTTCAACACCAACCGTTGCCACGGCAAAGGTTGCGACCACAAATGATAATGTTTCATTGTCGCGCTTGGTCGTGCCGATGGACAACAATGATGTGATTGTGCGCGCGGTTGAAAAATCCGAATCGCCGCGTATTGCCGCGGTGCGCGATGATATGACAAAAATGTCGCCAACCGAATTGCGCAAGGCGTTTCGTAAAACATTCTTGTCCGAAAACAAACACCTGTCGACATACCAGATGGACAACCGTTTCGACGTGGCCAGTGATATGACCACATCGATTGAGGGATTCACATCGCGTCGTGATTTGTCAGAGGTTGGCGGTATTCGCCCACTGGAAATTAAAATCAAATTCCGCGATGATGATTCGGCCTTGTCACGTGATAATTATAATTTGCTGTCTGAATATGCGGGGATTGTTGTTGCGAACCCAACACGTGCGATTCAGGTCGGTATTCCACAAAACGTCGCAAACAGTAACGATGCCCGCAAATTGGCGGCACGCCGTTTGGCCATCGTGGAACAGGTCTTGCGTGACAGCGGTGTTTCCGAACAGCGTATATTGCCCGTATTGTCCCAGCGTAACGAAGATGGTTTCGTGCTGCGTATGATTTCGAATGACCAATATGAAACATTGACGCAAAAGCGTCGCGATATATTTGGTGACACCATTGGCAAAAAAACGTACAAGAGTATGAGTTGGTAATTCGTAATCTGTTTGCTCGCTTGATTGATTTTCTGTATCCGCCGTCATGTCCACTGTGCCAGACGGCGGTGTCATTACATGGTGAATTGTGTGCCGATTGTTGGACGGCGTTTAACTGGATTGATGGCCCACATTGTGCTCAGTGTGGTTACCCGTTCCCAACAAATCTGGATTTGTCGCCAAATGCAAA
>JAUNMD010000098.1 GCA_030531915.1 Pseudomonadota bacterium | reverse complement strand
TGCGGTATCACCAACATAACGCCATTGCAAATATTCATCGTTAGAGCCAATTTCAACCTCGCGTCCATCTTTGCCCGCGATTGTACCGATGGCATCTTTCAAATTTTCAACATCAACAGAAATTTCATGTGTTGTATCATCAATCAACACAAAGCCATCTGATTTTGGTTGCAACACATCTTGTTTATTCTGCAACTTGTCAGACAACGCATCGTCCGCATCGTGCAAACCATCAACGTCACGACGCAACTGATCCACATCAGAACGCAGTGCCGCCGCAACAGATGGATCAACACCACCCGACGAAGAACCGCCCGACGTCCCTGGGTTTTGTGGTTTAATTGACGAACCACCAGACACACCCGTGCCACCGCCCAAGTATTTACCAACCGACAAACGTGGCGTTGTTGCAACACGCGTGGTCGACGAACCAGTTGAAGATGAATTGCCAGATTGTGTACCGGACGACACCCTGTTTACCGTTGGCGTAACGCGCACAGAACCACCACGCGCGGTCGCAGACGACGTCGACGTACCCGACGCAGCCGCCGCACTGGAATAAGTCCCAGCACCGCCCAACGTGCGAACAGATGACGCACCGTGTGCCGCAGAAACAGCCGCACACAGAACGCAAACAATCGCAACCGTCGAAATTTTCAAATCTTTTTTCATAACTCTCTCTAAACGATTTTTATTTTATCATATTTTGCGAATCGGCGTCAACACCTTTTCAGCACAAAATTCCTTTTTTCGACTTTTCCAGAATTAAAATTCGTATCTGATACCAACTGATATAGAGTTATCCAAGATTAAACCAATCTTGTTTTCCAAATACGCTTCGTGTGTTGCCAAGCCACTGTCATAATATTCAAAATTACGTGTATGCTTTGTGCCATTAAAGCCCGCCAAGCGATAGCGAATATCCAGAACCAAATTGTCGTCCAGTTCCTGGGTATACCCCAACATCACACCCGCCATTGGCGACAACGATGTTTTGCTGCCATCACCTGATTTGAAATTTTCCCAACTCAGTTTTGTTGTTGGTACGGCGACACCCAAACCACCACCAACATACAAACCATTTGCAAAGTCATAATAGCCATTTGCCATCAAATATGGCACAGACAATTTGAACGAAAAGCCATTGTCATCGTCCGAGAATTGACCAATATAACCGGCCTCGATTTCGCCACGCCATACATAATTAAAGTAACGACCGGCGGCAAAACTGCCCCCGAATACTGGTTCAAACGAATAATCGTCTGAATCAAAATCAGAATTTACATCTGGGAAATCAGAACTGTATTTATTTTTCCAGTTCAGGAAACTGACCTCTGCACGGCCGGTGATGTACCAACCTGTCTTGGCCTTGTCCGTATAGTCATATGTGACGTTATATCCACCGCGATTATCGCGCTGAACATAGCTGGGGGCGGCGTTTGCCGCGGTTGTCAAGCCCAGCAAAACAACCAATGAAACTAATTTTTTCATGATGATTTTCTCCTCCAAAATTTTTTCTTAGTATATCACATTTTGACCCGCATTCCAAAACATAAAAAACAGATATTGACATCTTTTTATGAAATTTGCTAAGTTTTGTGTATAGAACTGATTATAAAAAGGAAAAGTATCATGAAAAAAATTCTGATTGCATTGACCGTACTGGGTTTGGCCGCATGCAGCAGCACACCAAAAAACATCGACGATGACAAGGTGTTCTATGAATTTGATTCCGCACACGTGTCGGACGCCGCACGTCGTGATTTGAAGGCGCAATCGCGCTATATGAAACGTCACCGCGATGCAAACGTCGTTATGCAGGGTCACTGTGACGAACGCGGTTCAACCGAATATAATTTGGCATTGGGCGCATTGCGCGCGGGCAACGCCGCACACGTTTTGATTCACGACGGCATTGAACCAGAACGCATCAAAACAATTTCATACGGCAAAGAAAACCCACAGTATCTGGGCACAGGCGAAGAAGTTTGGGCCAAGAACCGTAATGCCACAACCAAGGTTGTTGAAAAGAAATAAAAAACGGGGCATCGCCCCGTTTTTTAGAGCATAGATAATAGATAGTGCGCCATTCGGCGCACTTGTTTATTTACTGGATTGCTTCACTACGTTCGCAATGACAGTCGTTCTAGAATCTCTGTCATTGCGAGCAAGCGCAGCGATGCGTGGCAATCCAGTTTATTTTATGTTGCGCGCAGCGCACAAAATTTTTATCGCGGCGAAGCGCAGCGGAGACGGATGAACTTTGAACCCTGAACTCTGAACTTTTCTTTTGACCCAGATTTCTTTTTTTACTAACATCACAACCATGGAAGAAAATACAGCAATATCTTTTGCAAATGTTGGTGCCGCATACGATGGTGGGCGCGAGGTTTTGACCGACGTGTCATTCAATATCAGTGCGGGTTCGTTCTATTTTTTATCGGGCGCATCGGGCGCGGGTAAAACAACGCTGTTGCGCTTGATTTACCAGTTGCACAAGCCATCGCGCGGGCAAATCAAGTTGTTTGGTCAAACAACAAACGATATGTCACGTGATGACATTGCGCGCCTGCGCCACAAAATGGCGATTGTATTTCAGGAATATTCATTGCTGTCACACCTGACGGTGTTTGACAATATCGCCCTGCCCCTGCGCGTACGTGGTCTGGCAGAGGCAAAAATAAAAAAACTGGTGGACAAGGTTTTGGAATGGGTCGGATTGGCAAAGTACGCCGATGCAAATCCATTGGCACTGTCTGGTGGCCAGCAACAGCGTGTATCGGTCGCCCGCGCGATTATTGTACAGCCGGCAATCTTGCTGGCGGACGAACCGACGGGAAATCTGGATGATGAAAACGCGTCACGCCTGATGGAATTGTTTATTCAAATGAACAAGATGTTTGGTACAACAATTATTTTGGCCACACACAGCCAGAAATTGATGGACACATACAAATTCCCTGTTATTCGCGTGGAAAATCACCGCGTTGGATTTGTTGGTGGCACGAAAAAGGCCACACCCGCCCCAGACACCGATGTTAAAAAGGTATGGAAAGGGCCAAAACCACAGAACTATTTTACAGAATTGTCTAAACAATTTGATGATATTGGGAACGCATAATGAAGACACCTATTGTATTTTCACTGGTTCGTGAACAGTCGGTTTTTATGACCGCAATTATGTCGCTGTTGTCATTTCTGGCGGTGCTGGCGTTGGGCGTGGGGTTGTCCATTGGCACGG
>JAUNMD010000097.1 GCA_030531915.1 Pseudomonadota bacterium | reverse complement strand
TAAACGCCAACCAGACCATCATCAGGACCGCCGCGCCGCCATTCTTGTTATCGTCATCACGCGCGCCACCATACATAATTGTGCGACCAATCATATCGGCGGCAAAGACCGTCACGCCGACCCCTGTAATCAGTAACATGTCCAGACGTATATCGCGATTGCCAATGTGCGCCATTTCGTGCGCAATTACACCCTGTAATTCCAGCGGGGACAATTTTTCGATAATCCCGCGGGTCAATGCAACCGACGCGTCGCGCGGACTGCGCCCTGTGGCGAATGCGTTCATGGACGCGTCATCAATTATATACACGCGTGGCGTTGGCAACCCCGCCGCCATCGCCACATTTTCAACCGCGCGGAAAATTTCGCGATGCTGGGCATTATCATCATGGATTTCGGTTGCATTTGCCGCATTCAGCATCATGGAATCACCAAACGCCCACGATATGCACAGCCATATTGCGCACGCGATAAATGTCGGCACGGCCACAGATATCGCGGTATTCAACGCCTGTGTGGCGGGCACAACACACCAAGTGAATAAAAACACCAGCCCGATAAAAATCAGCGGAAATGCCGCAACCAGAATTGCGGTCTTGATATTATTGCTGCGAATGTGATCATAAACTGTCATTTTTATGCTCTGTTTGTTGTGCGCATTATAGTAAAAAATTCATCTGCGTCACCACAAAATATTTTTAGTATGCGCCGCCCGTCAAAATATGATATAATTCGCAGTGATATGAATGCAAGATTCTGGGGATTTTTGGCGTGCTTGACTGGGTGGGCGGCGGTTGCCCACAGTGCCAGTTTATTACAGGCGCAATCATTTCCAAAGACGTTTAACGACCTGTCGTTCACCGATCGTATGGCGGTGCGGGCCGAAGGGTACGCCCCATTTGAAACCGAATACGACGAACAGGGGCGATGCATTTCGGGCTGTCCATATGCCGGCATGACCATAGAGGACGAAGAAGAGGCCGTTGCGCGTCTGACCGATCAGGCACACCGTGATTTGGCGGCATATCGTGCCCAGCGTGTGGCGGCGGCGCGTGCCGCAATGGGAACGCAGGTGGCGGGCGCGCAGACATCGGACACCACGCAAACGCCCGACACGTCAAATGCAGAATCAAGTGTATCTGTGCCATCAATCCCGACATTACCCAATTTGCCGAATTTACCAACGGACACCGTGCATGGTGGTACGGGCGGGCTGGCCCAAATTGACATTGGGGGCGCGCAGGATAATACAATCCGACGCGATATGCCGACACTGCCGAATTTGCCGCACATAATCGGTGGTGCAACGCAGGATTCGCCACAGGTATTGACACCGCCAACATATGTGCCCCAGCAGCCAAGCGTACCAAACACAGAACAACAGGACACAGAACCAGACGAACCGGAATCAGAGCAGGCGGCCCCAACCAGACCCGCGCCGATAGAGCGTATTACGCCCGTGCCAACCCAGCCGGCGCAACCATCAAATCCAGCGGGGCCCGTGCGTCCATCGTATCCACAACCCACCCAGCCCGTTCAGCCATCTGCGCCAGAACCCACGCCCGAACCTGAACCCGAACCGGCACAGCCATCGCAACCACAGCCATCGTCCCCCGCACCCAGTGTGCCACAACCATCTGCGCCCGCGGCAACACGTACATGTAATCCGTACGTTGCATCAACGCCAGTGGGCAATCTGTTGCCAACGGGCTGTCCGTTGGGGGCAAACCCGATGATTATCACATCGCCATTTACAACGTCGCGATATCACCCGACAAAGCATGTGTATAAATCGCATCTGGGCGTTGATTTGCGTGCGGCAATGGGCACGGACGTGTTCGCCACCGCCGCCGGCGTGGTCAGTTATGTCGGGAACGAGCCCAAGGGTTGCGGAACATATGTCAAGATTCTGCACGACAGCAATTATGCCACGACATATTGCCATCTGAGTCAGGCATTGGTTTCCAAGGGGGACAAGGTAGAGGCCGGATGTCGCATCGGGCGCAGTGGCAACACAGGGGCCAGCAGCGCGCCGCACCTGCATTACGCGATTACGCCAAATGCCGCCCAAGGAAACAAGGTTGCCATTGATCCGACGACAATGATTGAATACTGTACATTCAAAAATAAATAGTTATTCGGATTTCTTGCGATAAAATCGCACGTCAAAACTGCCGTTATTTATTGGCGAAAATTCCATGATGTACGGTGTCAAAATACTTTCGCGTGCCCACACGGGGAACTTTTTATGCAGAATCCCACTTGCGCCCGTAATAATTTGCGCGCGCCGCACGCCCGACGTCGCCAAATCCATAATCGCGTGCCACGCCTGTTCTTCGGTCATCTGGTGCAAATCCAGGCGCGCATACGCGGGCACGTCCGCCGGCGCATCTGGTATCAGTTGCCCCAGTTTTAACTGGGCACGAACCGATTTTACCACCGCGCGCGCGTCGGGTGAAAATTCGCGTGTCCCCATTTGCGATATATCAGATTCTGTTAAATGTTTCATATTTGCAATATTACAACGTACTTTTTATCTGGCAAGTGATAAATGATTATGATACGATTTGCGCCATGGCAACCAGCAGTGATTTTATAGAATTTGTTTATGACCAGGTGGCCACCGCCACCGACAGCATTCGCTATCGCAAAATGTTTGGCGATTATATGATATTTTCGTGCGACAAACCGGTGTTACTGGTCTGTGACGATACTGTGTATGTAAAGCAAATACCGGATACTTTGGCGGTATTTACCGCGCACGGTATCACGCCCGACGTCGGCATTCCGTATGGTGGCGCGCGACCACATTATATTTTAGACATTGAAAACACGGATTTGGCGATTGAAATGGTGCAAACATTGACACGTGTTCTGCCCATGCCAAAACCAAAGAAGAAAAAAGCGGCATCAAAACCGAAATAACTAAATAAAAAAAACGCCCCAAACGGGGCGTTTAATTTTGTGCCGTGCGGCAACGATTAAATGCTGTCTGCATTTACCCAACGACCGTTTTTCAACAGACCTGGGGCCATACCTTCGTTATTGCGCAGGGCGTCAATAACCGCGCGTGCCTTTGGTGCATCCAGATTCAAGATACGAACCTTGTACATGTCGCCTTCTTTGATAACAGATGCATCGCCGTATGTGCGCATACGTGCGGCCAAGTTTTCTGCGCTGTCTTCGGCATAGAACGCTGCAACCTGAACGCTGTGTTCACCGGACGCGGCAACTGGTGCTGGTTGTGAAATTGGCTGTTCAACTGGCTGG
>JAUNMD010000096.1 GCA_030531915.1 Pseudomonadota bacterium | reverse complement strand
TGATGCGCCGCTGCTGTCGGGCGCGCATGATTTTGCAGAGGTTGGCGTCCTGGCCACCGGCACATCTGCGCCAACACCAACAACGGTGTGGAAATCATCGGGTGATGCGTACACATGGCGTAATTCAGACGGCGTTGATTTCCGTCGCACGATTACGGTTGATAATTATGTGATTACCATAAACGATGAAATTAAAAATAACACCAACCGCGATATTGCGGTCGCACCATATGCGCGTATCACGCGCGGCGCGGGCGCAAAGAAATCCGCCGGTGTTTATACGGGCGCGGTTATGCATGTAAATTCAGACATTGAACACGCCGATTGGTACAAACTGGACAAGAAATCGTATGCATATTCCACGACAAACGGATTTGCGGGATTCGCAGACCAGTATTCTGAAACCGTCGCACAAATCGATGCCGCAGATCAGACAATCCGTGCAAAGCAAATCGGCACAGACGCATATCAAACCGATATTGCCGCCGCCGCCATCAATATTGCGCCCGCTAATTCACAAACAATCACAACGAAAATCTTTGCCGGCCCACGTGACCAAAACGTTTTGAATGCCGCCGCCACTGCGATTGCGGGCATTGACGATACGGTCGATTATGGTTGGTTCTGGTTCTTGGCTCGACCGATGCTGTGGGCGTTAAATGGCCTGTACGCGATTGTTGGTAATTATGGTGTTGCGATTATTATATTTACATTGCTGTTGCGTTTTGCGATATGGCCATTGACACGTAAATCATACACATCAATGATTGCAATGCAGAAAATGCAACCAGAATTGGCACGCATTCAAAAACTGTACGCCAATGACAAGGTTCGCCTGCAAATGGAAATGATGCGCCTGTATCAAACGCACAAGACGTCACCAATGTCGGGTTGTCTGCCAATGCTGATTCAGATTCCAATCTTCTTTGCATTGTACAAGGCATTGTTGGTATCCGTCCAAATGCGCAGTGCGGGATTCTTGTGGATTTCGGATTTGGCGGCAATGGATCCATACTTTATTTTGCCAATATTGATGGGTGCAACCATGTGGTGGCAAACCAAATTGCAAACCGCGTCGCAGCGGGCCACCGCAACAAATGACGCCATTGCCCAAACCCAGCGGGTTATGAAATGGATGCCGGTAATGTTCACGGTCTTGTTCGCGTGGATGCCGGCGGGATTGGTACTGTATTGGACGGTTTCAAATCTGTTTGGTATCGCCCAAATGCAAATCATAAAACGCACATCAAAATAAAAAATGCCCCGTCGGGGCATTTTTATTAGTGAGAAAGTGAGAAAGTTATTCAGAATATATTTGCGCCAACGGCGCACAAATTAAACAGTATTTAACCGCCTCAGATATTTATACAGTGCATCTGGCGTTTGAATCCCCGCACGGCGCAGGCCACACGCGCGCTTGGTAAATGCAACACATGTGGGGGCATTGGCACGCACTAAATCGGGCGGGGGCGTTGCGCCCGCCACGCATACCACCGCCCAACCGTGCGCGCGCAGCGTGCGCAGCCCGCGTGCCGTTATCGGTATTGGAACAATTTTATTTCGGTGCACAAATTGATACATGACCATTGTTTTGCTGGCGTCACCCGATGGCACAATCGGCGCACAGTGTTTGAAATGACGGCAAACAATTCGTGGCAATAATTTTGATGTTTTGGTACAAAAGGCAACTATTATCATTTGTGTTTTCCCCCGAATAAAAAAAACGATTATTCATGTACAATCCACCCGCGTGCAAATGCCGCCGCGTCCAGTGTTTCCATCGCGCGCCGCCACAGGTCGGCCGCGCGATTTTCCGCCCAGATATATTGATGTGGCGCGCGACGGCGATCGCCAAATTCTTTCATCACGTTCAGTTGTTCCGCACTCAGTTTCCCAGACAAATACAGTTTTGTTATCAATGTTTCCACGTCCAACAACTCGGCGCAACGCCGCGTTGCGTGTGATGCGGCGTGCACAAATCCGTTCTGTACGGATTTAGAATACAAAAACCAAAACCACATTTGTTCTGCGCTGTGAAATTTTTCAGGTGCATATTCGTATTGCGTGTGTTGTTGTGCTGTCATTTGTTTTCTCCCTTTGTTTTTTGTTTTCCCCCGAACGCGTACGCGTTCATGTGATTTGATATATAACCGAATAAATGAAAGTGGTGAAATATTACAACCAACGGTTGAACATTGATTCGGTTTTCTGATTCGTTGCGGAATTTTTTCCTGTTGTATGCGAATCGAAAAAATGCACTAAAAAAAACGCGCATCATTCGTGCGCGTTTTTTATGCGTTGCTATATAGTTTATTGCGTTTTCATATTCAACCCCCGTGATATAAAAATAAACCCGCCA
The DNA here is from genome assembly GCA_030531915.1 of Pseudomonadota bacterium. Lineage (GTDB taxonomy): Bacteria > Pseudomonadota > Alphaproteobacteria > Rs-D84 > Rs-D84 > Enterousia. The sequence continues at coordinate 935 of JAUNMD010000096.1, read as the reverse complement.
TTTGGCGGGATTTTATTACAAGATTGGCGGGAAACAATCGCCACCCGATGATGGACAGCAATTAAACCCTTGGTCACCCATATCGGTAAATACTTCGCCCGTGCAGCATCCATTGGCATCTGGGTTCGTACCATCTTCGCATGTGATGACGGCGGTCGCCTGTTCTTCTTCTTTTTTTGTCGACTGGAACGGATTCTGAATTGAACCATCGTCATTATATTTCAGGCCTAAAACATTTTCATTGTATGTCTTGTTGTCCATGCTGGCAATACTGTTTTTGTTATTTTCGTCCTGCTGATTTTTGTACAGTGCATCTTGCTTTGCGTTATTGATGGCCTGATAATTCAGCGACTTGCAATACGCCGCAACGGTACGATAATCATAGCCCGCATCATACAAATCTGATGTTTTGTTTTTATCAATGTCCCACAATCCGCTGGCATCTTTGGCACAGTAATTTTCCTGCAAATTAAACGAACGTACCTGACCAATCCATGAACCATCGGTATAATCCGCGCTGCCACTGTGACGCCAATCCGCGCGCTGATTACGTAATCCGGCATATTTATACGATGCGTCGACCAGTCCTGTTGCCTTTGTTACAGCCGCAAAAGAACATTTTTTGTCATTGTCGTTACCGCATGTCAGCACCAAATCGGTTGGTGGAAATACGGTGATGCGTGTGCCCGCCGCAATGGAAAATGGTGGTACGGTATTGTCCATCATATCGACAATGAACTTTTGCGCGACCTGATTCCATGCGGTGATAATTTCATTCTTGGCCAATTCAGACGAACGCACCGTTCCCGATTGCACAACCGTGTTATTGTCCAAATCAATCTGGTTCACAAATTTATCGGTGATTGGCGCAATCATATTCACCGCCGCCGGCACAACCGCCGTCAACAATGGCATAACCATCTGTTCAATATAAT
>JAUNMD010000007.1 GCA_030531915.1 Pseudomonadota bacterium | reverse complement strand
ATCAATTAAACCATACGTATACGCGCCCCGCCGGTGGTGTGCCGTCGGGCGTTGTTGTTGGCAATGTATCAAAGCGCGTGTCCCCACCCGATGCAACCGTGCCCGTGGTTGTGCCCACCGGCAAACGCGCGACATCAACCGTACCAGACGCCAGATTAGACGCATTTGACACATCAATATTCGGAACGTTACCCAAACCAACCTGTTCCTTGGTCACTTGGTGTGGGTTATCGGTATTATTGGCGTGTGCCGACATTGCGGTGTTGATTTTTTCCTGCATATTTGCACTGCTGGGGATACTGGCCATCGCCAACGATGGCGCGCCAAACACAACCAGCCCCAAAATCAACCCACGATAAATCACGACACATACCCTCCATAAAACTTTGATGCAATCATAAAACATTTGAAATTTTATTGCAAGCAAAAACGGACGTGTTGCATGCGGAAAGAATGCAAATTGGCGTTCCCACCGGGGCTCGAACCTGGATCTAATTCTTAGGAGGAACTTGTTCTATCCTGTTGAACTATGGGAACGCGGGATTTATTTTATTCCTTGGATTTTAATATTGCAAGTTGTAATCGCCGCTTGTATAATACCCCCGACATAAACCAAGGGAAGGGTATTAAAAATGGCAACAATAACACGAAGTGATTTTGCAGCACGCCTGCGCGAAAAGTTTGGCTTGACCACAGCAGATGCGTACAAATTGGTGGATATCGTCTTTGACGAAATCCGTGATTCATTGGTAAATGGCGAAGAGGTAAAGTTCGCCGGATTCGGCAGTTTCAAGATTCTGACCAAGGCCCAGCGTATGGGTCGCAACCCAAAGACGGGCGAAGCCGCAGTTATTTCTGCACGTCGCGTGGCATCGTTCCGCCCCAGCAATGAATTTAGACAACGCGTTGCAAAACACGAATAAAAAACGCCCCGTTGGGGCGTTTTTTTAGAGAATAGATAATAGATGTTGTGTGCCGGTGGCGCGGAATTATTCACTGGATTGCCACGCTGCGCTCGCAATGACAAGAACGCAGTTCACAGAATAAAAAACGGGGCGATGCCCCGTTTTTTATTTTGATAATTGCTTTATTGCATTCTGTGTGTCGGTAACAACCGTGTCCAGCGCAAATGACGTTGGCATATTTGATGTGTCCACATCGTTGACACGGTATTTAACCTCTGCCACATTATTGGCCAAATTCTTGGTTGAAATAACCAAACGAATTGGCGCAGCAATCAGGTCGGCGTCTGCGAATTTTTCGCCAGCACGCGCATCACGCGTATCCAACAGGGTTTCGATGCCCGCCGCACGCAAATCATTATAGATTTTTTCAGCGGTCGCGTTTGTTTTCCCTTCTTTGTCCGTCAGGGCGATAACCTGAACCGCAAATGGCGCGGTGGCCATATTCCAACGTGGGCCGTATTCGTCCGCACTCTCTTCCAAAATGGCGGCCATTGTGCGACCAACACCGATGCCATAACAACCCATAATTGGATTCTGTTCTGTGCCATCGGCGGCGGTGTATGTCAGGTGCATAGATGCGGAATATTTTGTTCCCAACTGGAAAATATTACCGATTTCAATACCGCGAACCTTGTGCATTGGTGCGCCACATTTTGGGCATACCTCGTTCCCTTCGGTTACCATTTCTTTGTTCGCGCGGAAACCGCAATCGCACAGGTAAATGGTATCTTCGCCCATTTCGTTTATCAGTTGAAATTCGTGCGCGATGCTGCCGCCCATGTCACCAGTTGACGACAATACGTCCACGACGTTACGCAGGCCACAACGTGCAAACACGCGTTTGTACGCGTCCAAAACGCGATAGTAATATTTTTCCAAGTCCGCTTGTGATGTGTGGAAAGAATACGCATCTTTCATAATAAATTCACGTGTACGAATCAGACCCGCACGCACGCGCAATTCATCACGGAATTTCGTTTGAATCTGGTACACCATAAACGGCAACTGGCGATACGTCGTCAAAACGGATTTAACGAAATCGGTTACAACCTCTTCGTGGGTGGGATTCAAAACATATTCCGCACCACCACGGCCCTTGAATTTTGCCAAGACATCAACCGTGTCATAACGGCCGGATTCGCGCCAGATTTCCGCACCACTGACCACAGGCATCAAGATTTCCTGACCATCAACGGCGTCCATTTCGTCGCGAATAATCTTTTCAATATTACGCACAACGCGCCAGCCCAATGGGGTCAGGGTATAGCCCCCTTGGAATGTTTGATAGATATAGCCCGCCTTGACCGCCATTTTGTGGCCCGCGGTTGTCGCGCCGGCAACATCGCCGTACAAGCGTTTTACACACAAATTTTCAATTTTCATTTTTCTGTCTTCTTGTCTTTTAATTCCATGTACTTGGTCGCAACTGTTTCTTGCAGTTGTTCTGCGATTTGCTTGCGATTCAATCCCGCGGTTGCCAATGTCGGCATCACGGTAATTTCCACACGGAAACCGCCAATAATCATGATATGAAATACCTGCATAAATGCACTGCGTTCGCGCGCGGCGCGTGGGCCCATATCAATCTTTTTATTATCAAAATACGCATAGTGATTTGCCAAATCATCATCTGAAATCGGCGTACCATCACGAAAGCGATAATTTACCACCATAGGTTGCACCGCAACGTCAGAATTTTCAACAAAATTAAACAGCGTGCTTTTGAATGGCTTTACATATGCACCGTTTGTGGTTGTCCCCTCTGGGAACAAGAACATTGGGTAATCAACATGCTTTACGCGTTCTTGGACGACGCGCAGGGCCTCCAACGCGTGCGATGGGCGACGGTCAACAAATACCACGCCGAATTTTTCGGACATCCAACCAACCAGTGGCCAGTGGCGAACGTCCGCCTTGGCAACAAAACTGCCCCCGAATGCAACAGGGAACGTTGCGATTTCGAACAAGGACATATGATTGCTGACCACCAACAGTGGGCGATGCGTCGACAATGTGCCGTGGGTACGCACGCGAATGCCCGACAATAACAGCAATATTTTCATAAACACACGCATATACCAAACCGATATGCGACCACGTGGCAATAAAAATACAATCGGCACTTGGATTACGACACCAATCCAGAACGCGATAAATTTCAACGTTCCAAATGCGATTTGGAAAATATTCGGGTGCGCGATGCGCTGTGATTTACTGCGCGCCATCTTCGTCGTCCTTTTGCGTTTCTTTGTCATTATCTTCGATAAATTCAACGTCCGCTGCATCTTCGCGTAATAAAAATTCCACGAATGCACCGATAACTTTCAGTGGTGCGGTCACCGGCAACAGCATAATTTTGCCCAGTGTTTTCATCGTGCCATCTTTGACGGCGAAACCGTCCAATGCATCTTCGCGGCCCAAGAAATGTTTTTGGTATGTGCGATCAATATCCTTGGTCTGCAACATGACAAAAACGTCATAAGAGTTAAATGTTTTATCGATAAACACACCCTTGCCAAATGTAGCACCCAATCGCAAATACCCCTTGATCAATGGGGTCATTTCGGCGCGGGCATCGGCATCGTCGACAAACGCGCGTGGCAAAATGCGCATCTGGGTCATTGCAGGATCAATGCTGGGGTCTATCTTTTCAGTCAGAACCGTTGCGCGCAAATTCGATGGCGACAGGTGATGATAGTACAAATACGATATTGCCTGTGCGGATTTTACCGGCTTGTTACCAACCCACGATGCAACACCGAACAAGACCAAAATCTTGCGACGGAAAACGTATTCGGACAGTCCCGCCCACAGCATACGCATAACCAGCGCATTTTCACGATATTCGCGGTCAACACACGCGCGCGACATTTCGGCGATGTTACCATTGACCTTTTTAATCTTGGAAATATTATATTCACTTTCGGTATAAAAACCGCCCATTTTTTCAGCCGCGGCGCGGTCAATAATGCGGTATGTGCCAACAACGCGACCATTATGAAACACCGCCATGTAATCAGCAAAACGATCAAAAGAATCATATTCTTCGCGCAAGGCATGCTGTTCTTCGGTGGCGGATGCGCCCTCTTCCTCTACAAATGCGGCATAGCGCAGCTGACGAACCTGTTTGCGTTCTTCTTTGTTACGGGTCAAACGGACTTCATAGTCACGCACCTTGATAGTCATAAATCAATCCTTTTATATCAATCTATAACAGGAAGATTATCAAAGAACGTATATATTAGCAATTATTTTTATTTTTAACGAATTTACTGATGCAGCGCGTCCGCCAATTCTGCAATCGCGATTGCGTACCAATTTGAATTATTCCATTTCTTGATACGATAGAAATTTGGGTACGTCAAATAAGCGGTTATCGCCGGCATTGGCGCAACGTCCATATCAACGGCGTTCGGGTCGGTTGGCGCAATCGCCGCATTCATACGTGCGTCGTTGATTGCAACGGTGTCTGCAACCATACCCGCCATCATATCTGTTACCGGCAACGCGCGTCCATCGGGCAATGTCGCACCCAATGCCGCCCAATCAGACAAATGCTTTTTCGTTTTCCCGTCCAACAGCGACACATCAAAATCCGCCGGCAAGACAACACGACGCACAATGCGTTCGTTTTCGTTCCAGCCCAATCGGTTCAGGTAATTACCCGCAGACATCATTGCGTCACCAATACTGCCACTGATATCGATTTTGCCGTCGCCGTTGCCATCAACACCATATGCCGCCAATGTTGTCGGTATAAATTGGAAATGTCCCATTGCGCCAGCCCAACTGCCACCATAATCACTGATATCATCGCCATTTTTGTCGGCGATTTTCATCAATGCAATCAGTTGATTGGTAAAGAATGTTTGACGACGCCCCTCGTATATCAACGTGACGAATGCGTCACGCAGGGGGTGATCCGCCATACGCGCACCATAGTTTGATTCCATACCCCAGAACGCCAAAATAACATGAGGTTGGACGCCATAGCGGGCATGTACGCGATTTAACAACGTTGGGTATTTTTGCGCCATTTTGCGCCCCGATGCAATGCGCGTTGGATTGACGGTGCGTTTCAAGTACCCGTCCAGTGTCAATTTGAATTCTGACTGGTTTTGGTCACGCTTTACAATATTTGGAATAAACGCCGGATTTTTCAGTGCGGCATCTATGGTCTTTTTGGAAATTTTTTCCGCCGACGCGCGCGTGCGAACCGTGTCCAAAACACTTTCCCAGCGTGCCATATCAAATGCGCCGCGTTCGGCAATTGGTGGCGTGTCCGGTGCGGGCGCGGTTTCAACAATAACAACAGGTGTGGCAGGCACAGGCGTGGGTGCAACAGTTGTTGCAACGGGCGCAACCTGTGACATCACAACGGGCGGCACGGCGGTCACGGGCGCGACAGCAATCGCCGTCGGCGCAACATCGGCACGCGCCGCAGCGGTGCACAGCAACGCCGCACACGTGATGCATGCAAAACGATTGTCCAACATCATCAGACAATTACCCCTTAGAATGCGTATTTAATACCCAGATGCAATCCAAATGATTGCCATGTCGCCTGCTTTAACTGGTCACTGATTTTTTCAGTATGCGCCGGAACCGTTTCAATAATCGGATTGCCGTTATCGTCCAAGACATATTGACCGTTTTCAATCAAGAACTGGGAATACGATGCGACGTACAATTCGCCACCGATTTTACCAACATGGAAACAATTTGTGTCAACCTTTAACGCCAACTGGACACGGTCTGACAATTTCATATTGTATTCCATTTCGGCGGTGTATGAATATGCACCATTTGACCCCTCGTCCAAGAAACTGGGGTTCTGTTGCCAATCATCACGATTTGGCCAAATCCCCTCTGACGAATATTTGGGCATACCCAACTGGACATAAAAACGCAACTTGTCCGTCAGGGTCATTTGCTTTTCCGCTTCGAGTGCGACGTAGAACCCAGACCAGGTTGTGTTATAGATATGCGTTGTGCCCGACACCAAAATTGGGCCATCACCACCAATAATCACGCATTCACCCGATGCAACACCCCATGGGGTTTCGCCCCATGCCGCGTCATAGTCAATTGTTGTAAATGACGTACCCAAGTCAATATTGCTGGCCGCGGCATTTACCACCTTCAAATCTTCGGGGGACATACATACCTGATACCAATCATCGGGGGCATCAAAATCCTGGGGACGGGAATAATAGTTCCCTTGGGCGTCACCATAGACATAGTCGCCCTTGTCCGTCATCAGGGGCAGATATACCCCCGGATTCGGATAATAGTGATCGGACATTTCCAAGTTATGCTTGAAAATTTCATAACCAAATGACGGTGACAATTTCCACCCGCCAATGTCCCAAATATGATGCGCGCCAATACCAAAACGGAAATGATCCGAACGTCCCGTTTGGTCACCCACGGAAATGGTGAATATCCCCTCGGTCGGTTTGGATTCGTCATATGGTTTCAGGTCATAGTCCATGGACAGACCACCATGCGACATTGAACCATGTGAATATTCCGCAAACGCAAACATGTCAAAGTTGCGTAAACTGAAATTATGCTGGGCCGCGACACCGATTTCGTTGAATACCATGTCGTCCCATTCCAAGATGGAATTGACACCCGTTTCAAATTCAAAGTCCGCGAAACGGCGCGTATATTTTGCCGTCAGCGTTGTTGCCGGCTCGTCCACAATCGCAATACCATTTGCGGTAATTGTGCCGGAATACTTTGGCTTTTCGGCGGTCTGGCGTGGAACTTGGTATGAATAAGAACGACTGCCGACAATTTGTTTATTGCCCGACTGGCCGACGTATTTCGTGTACCCTTGGGATTGATACTGGCTGTAACCAATCTGGTTCGCGTTGGGCGCAGATGCGGTTTGATAGTATGATGGCGCACCCTCGGTCGCGGCATATGCCGCAACAGACGCAAAAACACCACCTAAAAATGGTATAATTCCTGACTTCATTTCTTTTTCTTGGGGTTATTATATCATAATTTTTGCATACACAAAAGAGTTTTCATTTATCACTTGCGCCACGCGCGATGCGCGATACAATGCACGACATGAACGAACCGCACAATATCTATATTCACACCCCGTTTTGCATGTCAAAGTGCAAATATTGCGCATTTTTCTCGCACGCGTGCAGCGCGCCCGACTGGGACGCATTTGCGGACGGTATTGTGGGCGAAATCGGTTTTTGGGCGCAAAAAATGGGACGGATTTCCGTTCCAACCATATTTTTTGGTGGCGGCACACCATCGCTGATGCCAACAACAGTTTTTCGCAGAATTATGGACGCATTGCTGGCAAACTTTGATATTGCACCAGACGCCGAGGTCACATTGGAATCCAATCCAAAAACATTGGACGCAACGCGTCTGCATGAATTTATAGATGCGGGTGTAAACCGGCTGTCGGTCGGTGTACAACGATTGGACGACGAAACATTACAGTTTCTGGGGCGACGGCACAGTGTGCGTGATGCGATGGAACTGTTGGATACGGCACGCGCGGGCGGTCTGCACGTGAATGCGGACTTTATTTACGGATTGCCGGGCGATACACCAGACACCGTGATTAAAATGTGCCAGCAAATAAATGCGATTGGATTGCATCATGTGTCGATGTACGAATTGACCATCGAACCAGACACTGTGTTTGGTCACATGAATTTGGCCATGCCGTCAAACGATATGATGGCGGACATGTACACCGCCATTGGTGAAAATCTGGCCACCCCACGGTACGAGGTTTCAAACTATGCCACCGCAGGCGACGCGTGCAGGCATAATCAAAACGTGTGGGACGGTGCGCCATATATTGGTATTGGGCGTGGCGCGGCGGGGCGTGTGTACGCCGATGACACATGGTTCGAACAGGCGGGTGGCGATATTCAAATGCGCCCACTGTCGCGCGCGGCGCGCGCAACCGAAAAAATTATAACCGGCATGCGCACAATGCGTGGCACGCGTAAGACCGACGATGTAATGCAGGTTATTGACATCGAATATATGCGCGCACACCCCGAATTGGTGACCGATTGCGGCGACCGCATTCGCGCCACTGAAAAAGGTATTTTAATTCTGGACGATTTACTGGTAAACTTGTGCAGGTAAGGAAAGATATGAAAAACAAACTGTTAAACATAATTGGGATTGTTGCGGTTATCGTCGCATGCGTGGCCGCGCATCATTTCACAAAGCAAAGGAAGGTTATTATGAATTCTGGAATACAAATGGCAAATATGGACACGTCTGTGAACCCAGGCAATGATTTTTACGATTTCGCAACCGGCGGGTGGCGCATATCGCACCCTATTCCAGATGACTATACGCGTTATGGCGTGTTCGAGGTTCTGCGTGATACAAACTTGAAACGTGTGCGCGAAATTGCTGAAAACGACAATGGCAAAATCGGCACGCTGTATAAAATTGTAATGAATGATGAACGCTTGAATGCCGACAAGACCGCACCCGTTGCCGCCCAGTTGGCAGAAATTGATGCAATAAAATCCACCGCAGAATTGCCCGCGTTTTTGGGTCGCATGCACCGCATAACAACGGCGTTCTGGGGCGATGGGGTTGGACTGGACGAAACAGACAGCACGCATTACCTGTACAATATTGGCCAAGGGGGACTGGGGCTGGCACGTGATTACTATTTTGACAGCGACCCGAAAACAGTTCAGGTTCGCAAAAAGTATCTGGAATTTATAACGCGCCAGATGAAAAACTTTGGCGTGCCGGTCAATGCCCAGGAATTATACAATCTGGAACTGCGCATGGCGGGGTCATTTTATCCAAAGGAAAAACTGCGCGACCCGCACGCGAACTATCACAAAATGACGATTGCAGAGGTCAAAGAACGCTTTCCAAATTTTGATTGGGACGCGTATCTGGCGGCACGTGGCGCGGCGCACGCAAAGCAAATCAACATCGCCCAGCCCGAAGCCATTGCCGAATCCATCGCGATTATGAATGACACGGATTTGAATCTGATTAAAACATATTTGAAATATCAGATTGTGGGGGACGCGGACACACTGTTGGACGATGCAACGTACGAAATTGCATTTGATTTCTATAACCGCACAATGGCGGGCCAGAAAGAGCCCAAGCCACGTTGGAAACGCGCAGTGTCGTTACTGGACGGCACATTGGGCGAAGAAATCGGTCACCTGTATGTCCAGAAATATTTTCCCGCCGATGCCAAGGCACGCATGCAGACATTGGTTAAAAACCTGCAACGCGCGTTGGGAATGCGTATTGAAAATCTGGAATGGATGTCCGATGCGACCAAGGCACAGGCACTGAAAAAATTGAACACGTTCCATGCGAAAATTGGTTACCCCGACAAATGGCGCAACTATTCCAAATTGCATATTGATGCGAATGCGTCGCTGTGGGAAAATATGTTGGCGGTGTCGGCATTCGAAGATGAATTTTGGTTGAATAAAATCGGCGCAGAAAAAGACCCGACACTGTGGTACATGAACGCGCACGAAATCAATGCATACTATGACCCATCAACGAACGAGGTTTGTTTCCCCGCAGGAATCTTGCAATACCCGTTCTTTGATATGGCGGCGGACGATGCGTTTAACTATGGTGCAATCGGCAGCATTATTGGTCACGAAATGACACACGGCTTTGATGATTCCGGTCGTCATTTTGACCGCGATGGAAATATGACCGATTGGTGGACGGCGGACGATGCCGCGGGATTTGAACAACGCGCGGACGTGCTGCGCGCACACTTTGATAAAATCGTAATTGCGGGTGACGTACATGCAAATGGCACATTCACGCTGGGCGAAAATCTGGCGGACTATGGCGGCATAACGGTATCATTCACCGCATATAAAAACTTTGGCGTGCCATCTGGTGATGTTGATGGGTTCACCGCCGACCAGCGTTTCTTTATCGCGTACGCGACATCTTGGGCGCAAAATATTCGTGGCGACGAAGAATTACGTCTGACCAAGATTGATGAACATTCGTTGGCAAAAAACCGCGTCAATGGCATATTGCCACACATCGCAGCATGGTATGATGCGTTCAGCATTACGCCCGATGATGCCTTATACGTCGCACCAGAAAACAGAATTAAACTGTGGTAATAAAAAATGCCCCGTTTGGGGCATTTTTTATTTGCTGTTATCAATCCACGCTTTCAGTGTGTCATCTGACGATGACGCGGCCGTGCCATAGATTGCCACACCATCGCGATGCGTGGAATTTGGCGTCAGTTTTTCAATATCTGTGAATACGTTGCCAGCACCACTGCCCCCATGTGTATCAAATGGCGCAATCGTTTTGCCGTCAAAATTATTGTTGGTTAAAAACGTACGCACGGGCGATGCCATTGTGCCCCACCAACATGGCGTGCCGACGTATATCGTGTCGTATTGGGACAGGTCGGGCGTGGCATTTATCGCGGGCAATGTGCCATCTGTGATTTCTTGCTTTGCCACAACCGTTGTTTCGGTATAGTCCGCCGGATAATGATTCGCATCGGCGGTTTCGATTTTGTATAAATCTGCGCCGGTGATTTCGGCAATCTTTTTCGCGACAATTTCAGTATTGCCACTGCGTGAATAGTACGCAACCAAATCACGCGCGTCCGCCGCACCGCACAGTGCCAGTGCCGCGCACAGTGAAAAAGTAATTTTTTTCATTGCAATTCCTCCCTTGACTTTTTACAGTATAAACCCTAGATTTAACTCTAGGTCAAGAGGAAAATTTATGCGAATTGGTGAAATTTCAAAAATTACTGGTCTGTCGGAACACACGTTGCGTTTCTATGAAAAAATGGGATTGATGCCCGATGTTGCAAAGCGCGGTGGCGGCATTCGCGATTATTGCGATCGCGACATCGACCGGTTGGGCGTTATTGAATGCCTGAAAAAGACAGGTATGAGTTTAACGGACATTAAAACATTTATCGACTGGTGCGCAATGGGCGACAAAACGATACAACAGCGTTACGATATGTTTATTGATCGTCGCAACGCGGTCATGGCCCAGATGGCCGAGATTCAAAAGATGCTGAAAATTATCGACTATAAAATCAAGTATTATGACCGCGCGCGCAAGGCGGGGACACTGGCGATATACGACGGCAAGAAATCAAAACTGCCATCATTTTTTGATGAATAAGGTGCGACGATGGCGCGGAATTATTCACTGGATTGCCACGCTGCGCTCGCAATGAATCCAAGCGAAGCGCAGGATGCGGCAAGGACGCAGTCCGCAGGCGACACACGCGCTAGAATCTCTGTCATTGCGAGGAATGAAATGACGAAGCAATCCAGTAAATATAAAAGTGCGCCGATGGCGCGGGTCTATTTACCTAGATTCCGGTGGACACCACCCACAAAATCTTGCGATTTTGCGGGGCCCGGACGAGCCACGGAATGACAATGTTTTTTGGGCTTTATTCTAAAACTAAATCACTGTATCACTTACTCACTCTATCACTAATAAAAAACGGGGCAATGCCCCGTTTTTTATTTACTGGTGATTGCTGCAATCCAACGTTCAGCATCCAGTGCACTGGTTGGGGCGTCACCCTTGATTCCGTTGACACTCATACATGTCTTGATTGTTGGCAAGCATGCATTCGTTGCCAATGTGTTGCTGGCACTCAGTGTAACATTGGTTGTGGCACTGATTGCAGAACTCTCGCAGGCCTTGCCGTCACATGTATTCTTGTCCGCATCATAGTTATTTTGCGCCAAGCATGATGTAACATCAGATATGCAACTCTCTGCATAGTTCGCCAAAACGGTATCTTGTTTTGACTTTATCTGAATCAACGTACGTTGCAGGTATTCCTTGATAACGTTGTTGACCGCGTTATATTTTGCGTTCTGACCGTTGCCCGAATATGTTACGTCCTGACATTTATTCAATACAGACATGCACATACCGTAATTCTTGCCATCTTTATCATCATGATAACCAATCTTGTATTGCAAGAATTCTGACATACTGGTCGATGGTTTCTGTGCCGATGTTGTTGTTACGGTCTTTTCAACATAGTCACTCAACGTGCCCGTGGCGTCGCTTGTACCCCATGCGTTTTTGCTGTCACCATATGCCCAACCGGCATACAATGCGCCAGCGTTATCGCCAGATTTACCAGGGGTGCTGCCGACGACGATTTTGCCATCAACAATGTATTTGCCCGATGGGTCAAGGCAGTTTTCATAATCGGAACCGCACACAAAGTCGTCCTGCATACATGTATCCAATGCATTGATGCAGCCGCGCAGGTCGTATGTATTCTTCTGTTGTGCAACCAGCAAACGTGCCTTTTGCAAAACACCCTTGGCGTTGCGGACGGTCGCCGTCATTTGGTCGTTAGAATCCGTCAAGCTGCGTTCATATGCGATACACTGCTTATCAATTTCCAAATCGTATGCATTCGTCACAACCGATGCATCAACCCCTTGGGCGGTGCAACTGTTCAAGACGGACGCCTTGCAACGCGCACTGGCGGTCTTGTACAACTGTTCGCCACGCTGGTTGCTGATACTGCTGGTGCTGGACGTTGTGTTCAAGAAAGAACTGAGGTCAAAGCCAGTGCTGCTGACGGTAAAGTCCAACAAACCAGACAAATCCATGCTGATGCCGGAATCGGTTGATGTTGCACTGCCCGACTTTACACTGATAATCGCGTTTTTAATCTTGTCCAAATCGTTTTTCAACTGGGTATTATCACTGGTCTTTTGCATTTCCAGTTCCGCCGCAGTTTGCGTGAACAAGGTTTCCACCTCGTCCGAGGACAGACCGATATACTGAATCTTTTGCGCGACATCTTGCAGGTCTTCGGTCGCCTGTTTCAATGCGTTTTCGGTCTTTTCATAATTCTTCAAATTGGCACTGCAACTGCAACGGCCCTGATTGTCGTCCAGAACGTTACAGAAATTATCCATACATGTTTGATACTGCGCCTTGCAGAAATCGGTCAATTCCGCCAATTCTTCGATACTGCTGGTGTCGGTCGCAGTTGTTGCCACGGCGGTTGTCGACGCGGTGGTTGATGCCGTTGTCATACGAATTGTTGGCACGCGTGTTGTTGCATTATTCACACGCACCCCGACACGGCCCGTGTACAGTGGTGTATTTACCGTATCCGTTTGAACAATAGATGCACGTGCCGCCGTGCCGGTTGTTGGCACACTGCGTCGTGCAGAAACCGTTTTCGCCGCATTGTCAGCCGCGGTTGCGCGGGTGGCATTATTTGTTTGCGCGGTGCGCGATGCCGCCGCACGCGTGGCCGTTGTTGATGTACGCGCCGCAACGACACGCCCCGTATTATTATTGCGGGCAGAAATTGTCCGCGTCGAAGAAGAGCCGCTTGATACGCCACGCGATGATGCGACGCGCGCACCAGCGTTACGTGGGCTGACCGCGGTGTTTTTTACTGGCGTTGCCGGTTCAACATCGACAATTTCGTCCGCGACAGTATCATCAGCGACGTCATCGGCGACGACATCTGCGTCGGCATATTCCATCACATCTTCGTAGTAGTATGATGGCGCAACCTCAGCAAATGCGGGCAATACCAGCAGTCCACTCAATACAGCAATCAATCTCTTCATAGCGAAAAATTCCTTCCTAATTACCAAGATTTTATCATAATAGCCCCAATCGCGCAAACAAAAAAACGAATTTTCGTACACATTCCAAATATTTTTATGGCAAAGATTATTATCTTTTTTAATGAAATCCCTTGTCTTGTTTGTTTTTATTGTACTATAATCCACGCCAAAGGTTAAAAATTGTCCGTATTCAAGAAAGGTTTTATGTTTTTAATTACCCTGCCGCTGTTGGGGTGCACGACCGTGCCAACAACAACCGCAGATAAACGTTTGGACAATTATGTACCCAAAATCACAACCGCCGATTTTGACTATGACCCAATGCAGACACCAATCGCACAATGCTATGCCGACGAATTGGCGGCGGGCGATGAAATTTCGGGTGCGACGTTGATTGATGATGGCCTGTCCGCGTTTGTTATTCGCGCGGCATTTGCCCGTATGGCGACCAAGACAATCGATTTGCAAACATATATTTACAGCAATGATTTTTCGTCCAAGGTTTTAATTGGCGAACTGAAAAACGCCGCGGATCGCGGGGTCAAGATTCGCATTCTGGTTGATGACTATGGCACAGATTCTGATATTGTGGACGTAATGTTATTGAACCAGCACCCGAATATAGAGGTCAAGGTTTTTAACACCGTTGCCAACCGTTCAAAGTTGCTGTATTACCCGCAATTTTTGATGGACTTTAACCGGTTAAATTCGCGTATGCACAATAAACTGTTTATCGTGGACAATGTCGCATATATTACCGGCGGTCGCAATGTGGGCAGTAACTATTTCTATCCTGAAACATCGGCGAATTTTTCAGACACCGACGTTCTGTTCTTGGGCGATATGACACGTTATGCCACCGCCAGTTTTGACAAGTACTGGAATCACCACTTGGCAATACCCGCCGACGTCTTTCCAAAGGCAAAATCTAAAAAGGCGATGCGCAAACTGGAACAAAAGTTTGTTGATATTCAGGAACGCAGTGCCGCCGATGCCCGCATGTACAACACCGTGATTCAAATGGCGATGCGCAAGTACAAGCAAAAGAATTTCGATTTCAGTTGGGGTCACGGCAAATTCTTGGCCGACCCACCGTCCAAGGTTGAAATGACCATGGACGAAAAGCAGGAATACCGTGGCGAAATCGTGCGTGCGTTGCAACACCTGTGGGACGAAACAGACACATCGGTCTATATTTCCGCGGCGTATTTTGTCCCCGGCCAGGGCGGCTTGGAACATATGATGCGCGAAGAAAAATCGGGTGTCCATATGACGATTGTGACAAACTCGCTGGCGTCAACAAACGCACCAACCGTGTATGCAAAGTGGGAAAAGTATCGCAAGAAACTGATTCAATCGGGCGCAGATGTGTACGAATTTATGCTGTCGGCCGAAAACCTGCGGGCAAAATACCATGACCGCGAACGAAAACATTCTAACTTCTCGGTTCTGCACAGCAAGACAATGGTGTTTGACGACCGCATTTCTTGGATTGGCAGTTTTAATCTGGATCCGCGCAGCGCATATTTTAACACCGAAAACGTTGCGATTTTTGAAAGCCGCGAATTTGCGACCAAGTTGCGCCAAATGATTCTGGACGATACCAAGACATCATGGCACGTGACACTGGACGCGCATAATAATCCCGTATGGTCGGGGGCGCGCACAACGGACAAGACACCGCGCGAATATCACCATAACCCAGACACCAGTATATTCCGCCGCGGGTGGAAAATTATGCTGCGCCTGATTCCAGAAAAGTTCGTATAAAAACGCCCCATTGGGGCGTTTTTTTTAGAGAATAGATAATAGTTTTGTGCGCCGATGGCGCGGGTCTATTCACTGGATTGCCACGCTGTGCCCGCAATGACGTTGTTTTTAAGTTCTATATTCTTAAACTTTATCACTGTATCACTTACTAACTTTATCACTAAAAAATAACCACCGGCGATTGCTCGACGGTGGCTACTCCCTTCCTTCTGGTATTCCCAGAAACTGTTTTGACGCCTTGATTCAGACCCGCGGTTGCCCACGCATTATGCAGCGCGCGCAACAGACGACTTTTCTTCGATATCGGCGGCGTCCATAATCTTTTTCGCTTCGGCAAAGACCATGCCTTTGACACGCAATGCCAATGTCTTTGTGTCCATGCTTTCAGCGGCTACTTCGAAATTATCTGTACGAATTTGCAATGAAACATACGCACCAACCAATGACGCACGTGGCAAATCTTCGATACTGCGTGGCGCATTGTTGTGACCGATTTTCAATTCGTCGGCCAGCGATATAATCTGGCGATCTTCGTTCACCCAAACTGTTGTTGTTAAAACTTTGTTCAAGGCAATCATAATTTCTTTTATATTTTTTGGCATTGCGGGGCCCTCCTTTCGCTTTGGGTTTGTCGAAAATCTAATCTTGGAATGTATTTACACACGTATTTACATTTTTGCCAATTAAATTTTCATTTGTTTTTTGTTTTCGCCAGAAATCCGGTTTTTGGCGGTTTTCTGGGATTTTCGAAACCTTTTCTCCTTGTCTATACAAACATCTTAGAACAAAAACGAATCGCAGGTCAAGGGGAAAATTCATTTATTTTAATTTTATTTGAAAAAAGTTTGATTTTACTTTCCAGACCATAAAATCCCATAAAATAATTATAAATTGTCATTGACAACCAAAAATCCCCGTGCTACATTCCGTGTGAAGACGGAAAGGGAACGGCGAATACACCTAACAAACAAAGACCTGAAAATGTCATTGTTTCTCTCATCTTATGAAAATCGTTTGGATACCAAGGGGCGTATTTCAGTACCGGCCTCTTTCCGGTCTTCGGTGTCCAATGAAAAATTTGCGGGCGTTGTTTTATATCGTTCTTTTACCCATAATTGTATAGAGGGGCTGTCCATGTCCCGTATGGAACAGTTGGCGTCGGCAACGGACAAGATGGGTGTTTTTGATGACGCGTTGGACGATTTGTCGGCGATGCTGTTTGCGGACGCGCGCCCATTGGCATTTGATGTAACGGGCCGCATTGTTATTCCCGCCGATTTATTACAACACGCCGGTATCACAGACCGCGCCGTTTTTGTTGGTCGTGGCAACAGTTTTCAGATATGGAATCCGGACGCATTCCGCGCCGCACAGGCACAATCGCTGAACAACCTGCGCGCCGCCCGCCCGAATTTGAAGATTTGCGAATAAAAACGCCCCATTGGGGCGTTTTTCAAAGTTCAAATTTTGTGCGCCGGATGGCGCGGCATCATTCACTGGATTGCTTCGTTACACTCGCAATGACAAGGGTACTAGAATCTCTGTCATTGCGAGCAAGCGCAGCGACGCGTGGCAATCCAGTAGAAATAATAAAGTGCGCCGGATGGCGCAGCTCTATTTACCTAGATTCCGTGGTCAAGCCACGGAATGACAGTGCTTTTGGGACTTTATTCTAAAACTTTATCACTCTATCACTTATTCACTTTGTCACTAATAAAAAACGGGGCGATGCCCCGTTTTTTTTATTGTTCTGCTTCTATCTTGAACTCGTCACGGATTTTGGAAACCGATGCGGCCCGCTGGGCAATCAAATCATTCAGATTCGCATTCGTTAAATCCGTTGCGTATTTCAGTGCGTTCGCAAATGCCAGCGCATCACTGTTACCGTGGGTCTTGACCGCGAACCCTTGCAGGCCCAAGAACACCGCGCCCGCATACGAACGTGGGTCAATCTTGTGCTTCAAGCGTTTGAACACGTGCACCAAGAAAAACGCGCCGACCATTGCCAGAATAGATTTTTTCAGGTTATCAACCAACACGCGTTTAATCAGTTTGGCTGTCCCCTCGACCGTTTTCAAAACGATATTGCCGGTAAATCCGTCGGTAACAACAACCTGAACATGACCACCGCTGATGTCGTTCCCCTCCACAAAACCGATGTATTCGTATGGCAATTCATCCTTGTGTTCGGTCAAGACATGGTTCAAATGAACCAGTGTGTCATTCCCCTTGGTTTCTTCGGCACCGATATTCAAGACACCCAATCTGGGGCGCGGCATTTTACCGATAACCTCTGCATAAACTGTACCCAAGACCGAGAAATCAAACAGGATTGTTTCGTCGCACTGGACATTTGCGCCCAAGTCCAAAACCACCACGCGGGAATCACCACCACCCGATGGCAACATTGTTGTAATTGCCGGACGCGCGATACCCGCCGTTGTTTTCAGCATCAATTTGGACAGCGACATAAATATACCGGTGTTACCCGCGCTGACCACCGCGGCAGATTTCCCTTCGCGGACATCCTTGATTGCCATGTACATGGACGTGTCCTGTGCATGACGAATGACATCGCGAACCTTGTCCGTGCCACGAATTACATTTGGTGCATCAATGACATCGCAATTACGCGCGACGCGTGGGTATTTCGCCAACATACGACGCAATAATGCCTCGTTTCCAAACAGGCGAAAGAACACCTTGCCTTCGCCATTTTGATACAAGAACTGGTTCATACCGCCCAAGACGGCCTTGGGCCCTTTGTCACCACCCATTGCATCAACAGAAATGATTTTCTTGTCTGACATATTTTTTACAATAAAAAAGCAGATATGCACGCGATGCGCCAAATCTGCCTTTCTATAATTCCTTGGTTGAAATTATTTTGCGCCGCATGCAGGACAAACGTGATGCGGACGTTTCTTTTCACCACAGGCCTTGCATACTGTGCATGGCATGATAGACAGTGCATCGTGAGAACGACGTTGTGCTGTGCGTGCTTTACTTGTTTTGCTTTTTGGCGTTGCCATTTTACTATCCTTTTTAATTTACAGTTTGATATTCTATAAAAATCCTGTGCAAATGCAAGGAAAACTTTAATCCGATATTACCTGGGCGACAAACATACCATGGTTGTGCATCAGACCGATAACCGCACTGTGATCGTCCAAGCCCATATAGAATTTGTATCCCTGTTTTTCCAATGCGACAATCGTTGCCAATTTGAACTCTGCGGTTGTGCCTGCATAGTCATGCGGCTTGCAGAAAACACGTTTTTTAATATTTGGCAGCAAGGCATCAATATGACGCTGAACCTTGTCCTGACCCATGGCCCAACGACCGGTAATAAACACAATCGTGAAATCGCGCCCCAGTGTTTCCAGAATGCGTATCATATTTTCATTCGGTTCACCAAAACGGTCATAGTTGGCGATTGCGAACTTCTTATTCACAACGCCATCAATATCACAAAAGATTGCGGGTATTTCTGTCATTGCATTGGTTGCAACGGGGCGCATGCGCGCCCCATTGCCTGTTTTTCCCATTTAGATATCCAACAACTGTTGCTGGGTATTGCCTTCGCGGGCCAAACGCTCTTCGCGTTCTTCTTCCTTGGCAATTTCGCGGACGCGACGTACGTACGCACCAGTGCCGATTGGAATCAGACGGCCGACAATCAAGTTTTCATTGATACCGACCAATTTATCTGTTGCACCGCTGATTGCAGCGTCAACCAATACCTTGGTTGTCTGTTGGAACGATGCGTTCGAGATAAATGAACGTGATGTCAACGACGCACGGGTCAAACCAACCAAGACCTGAGAGGCCTCGGCCACTTTGCCGCCATCGTGGGCAACGCGGGCGTTTTCTTCTTCGAAATCAACGCGGTCAACAACCTGACCCATCAAGAATCCGGTGTCACCTGGGTTTGTGATTTCAACACGGCGTGTCATTTCGCGAATCAAAATTTCAATGTGCTTGTCGTTGATGACCACACCCTGCAAGCGGTAAACCTGCTGAATCTGTTCGACCATAAATGTCGCCAACGCTTTCTGGCCCAAGATACGCAAAATATCCTGTGGCACTGGATCGCCGTCGACCAGTTTATCGGCCTTGCGCACAACGTCACCGCTACGCACCATCAGATTTGTACCCTTTGGCACGGCGTATTCAACTGGGGCTGTGCCATCTTCGGGATCGATACGAATGATGATTTTGGATTTTGCATCTTCCAATTCAACCGTACCATCGATTTCCGCCAGCAATGCTGGGTTTGCAGGACGGCGCACTTCCAACAATTCATTGACGCGTGGCAGACCGCCGGTAATATCGCCTGTCTTTTTCGCCTGAACTGGAATACGTGCCAGAATATCACCAGCCACAACTGATGCACCGTTCGAAACGTTCAGCACCGAATACATAGGCAGCATGTATTCTGCAATCTTTTTACCACCCAACGAAATTACATTGCCGTTTGCATCAACCAAGCGGATTGCTGGTTGCAATGCCTTTTTCGTGTTGGCTTTCCAGTTGATAACCTTGCGCGAAACGATACCGGTCATAGAATCAACTTCTTCTTGGTACGATACGTTTTCGACCAAGTCATTAAAGCTGACGATACCGTCTTTTTCAGCGATGATTGTGTTCGAATATGGATCCCATTCGGCAACCTTTGCGCCCTTTTCAACCGCGTCGCCATCGTTGACAATCAACATAGCGGCATATGGCAATGCGCACGAGAACAATGTTTCGCCCTTGGCATCAACAACCGCCAATTCGCCATTACGCGACAGGACAACCACACGACCCGCGGTGTTTTTAATTGTGTTCACACCCGTCAGTTTGATTGTACCAGCAACTGGGACTTCGATAAAGTGGCTTTCTGCACCACCGGCCGCAACACCACCGATGTGGAAGGTACGCAACGTCAACTGTGTACCAGGTTCACCAATGGATTGACCAGCGATAACGCCGACCGCTTCGCCGACATGAACCAGCGCATTACGCGACAAATCCATACCATAGCATTTTGCACACAGACCGTCACTGCAACATGTCAGAACACTGCGCACATCAACAGATGGCAGGCCTGATTCATTGATTTGTTTTGCAGCGGTCTTGGTAATCAATTCACCGGCAGGAACGATAACTTCCTTGGTAATTGGGTGAATGATGTCGTGTGCCGCCGTACGTCCCAGAACAACGTCGCCCAGCGCAACCGACAAGGTTGACCCCTGATATACTGGTTTTGCTGTGATGTATTCTGTCGTACCGCAATCGTGTTCTGTAATAACAGTATTCTGGGCCAATTCAACCAGACGACGGGTCAAGTAACCAGCGTCAGCGGTTTTCAACGCGGTATCCGACATACCTTTACGCGCACCGTGGGTGGACGTAAAGTATTCAGACATGGTCAGACCTTCCTTAAAGTTCGAAATAATAGGAACTTCGATAATAGAACCGTCTGGCTTCTGCATCATACCACGCATACCCGCCAACTGCTGAATCTGACGTTTTGAACCACGCGCGCCAGACAGAGCCATCATCAGAACCGAGTTCCAATTTTCGCCCGTTGTCTTGCCCAGTGCGGCATACGCCAAATCACCCAGTTTATCGGTTGTTTTCTGCCACAGGTCAATCAGTTTGTTGTGACGTTCACCGCCAGACAGCAAACCGTTCTGATACTGTGATTCAATTTCTTCGGCCGCCTTTTCAGCGTCGGCAATCATGGTCTTCTTTTCTTCTGGAATGATAATATCATCAAACCCGATGGAAATACCACTGCGTGCCGCCTGTTCAAAGCCGGTATTCTTCAAATCGTCGGCCAGTTTAATCATCGCCTTGTCGCCGCAACGTTCGTATGTTGTCGCCAAGAGTGCCTTGATTTCTTTTACTGGCATAACCTTGTTCACCAAATCAAATGGCATCTTTTCAGATTTTGGCAACAGTTCGCCCAAAATCATACGGCCGGCTGTTGTTTTATAAATCTTGCCATTGATACGTGCAACGATTGGTGTGTGCAATGTGATGGAATGATTTTCCAACGCCATTTTCACTTCGTCCATGTTTGCAAAACGTGGTGATTTATCTGTGTGTTCGCCATCAATCAACGAGATATAGTACACACCCAAAACCATGTCCTGGGCCGGTACAATCATTGGTTCACCGTTCGCAGGTGACAAAACGTTGTTAGATGACAGCATCAATGTGCGCGCTTCCAGTTGTGCTTCCAATGAAATTGGAACGTGCACGGACATCTGGTCACCGTCGAAGTCAGCGTTAAAGCCCTTGCAGACCAGTGGGTGCAGACGAATTGCCTTGCCTTCAATCAAAACTGGTTCAAATGCCAACAGTGACAAACGGTGCAATGATGGCGCACGGTTCAACAGAACTGGGTGTTGGTAAATAACCTTTTCCAAGATTTCCCAAACGACATCTTCACCGTTTTCAACCATCTTGCGCGCGGTTTTCAATGTGTTTGCATAATCACCCGCCAACAGACGTGCATAAACGAATGGTTTGAACAATTCCAGTGCCATTGTCTTTGGCAAACCAACCTGATGCAATTTCAGTGATGGCCCAGACACAATAACCGAACGACCGGAATAGTCCACACGTTTACCCAACAT
>JAUNMD010000095.1 GCA_030531915.1 Pseudomonadota bacterium | reverse complement strand
TCAGAATTTCACGTGGGTATACGACCGCTTCGTCATTTGTGCCACAACTGTGCACGTCGTCCGCCAGCATACATAATTCAGAGCCCAGATAGAACACATGCATTTCTTCGGTTGTTTTGCCGGACAATATCGTGCGGCAATAATTTGCAACCGCCGTCGCATCGCGAAAGATGGGTTGCGCGCTCAATTTTTCGCGATAGCCGGTCGCCATAATCTGGTTTATTGATTTCAAGAAAATTGCGGTGTTGCGCCCCATACCACGAAACGCAACCAATTTGTCCAACGGTGCGGCCAAGATTTGATGAACACCGCCGAATTGCGCCATCAAGCCACGCGCCAACGGCCGCACATCGCGGCGCGGTATTGCATAGCCCAACAGCATTTCCAGCAATTCATAATCGGCCAGTTTGCCGTCCAAGAATTTCTGGCGCAGGCGTTCGCGATGTCCCGTATGAAAATCAGTGTCCGAACCCGCCATTGTTGTGCGCCCCGCCCTTACATCATGCGTTCGGTGAAAATTGTAACGCCATCTTCGGTGATGCCCAATGTGTGTTCCCACTGGGCCGACAGTCCACCATCAACCGTGCGCGCCGTCCAACCATCGGCATCAATTTTACAATCGGGACGCCCCGTGTTTATCATCGGTTCAATCGTGAACACCAGACCTGGGACCATTTTAACCTTGTCCCACATGGGGTCATAAAAGTGATAGATTTGCGGGTCATCATGCATAACCTTGCCAATGCCATGGCCGACAAAATCGCGCGAGATTGAAAATCCGTGTGGTTTAACAACGGCCTCGATTGTTTTGCCGATTTCAGACAACGGCACACCTGGGGCACAAACGGCGATGGCGGCATTCAGGGCATCTTGGCATGTTTGAACCAATTCGCGCGCACGTGGCGCAACGTGGCCAATCATAAACATACGCGACATATCGCCATGAAACCCCTTGTATTCCGCGGTCAGATCGATGTTGACGATATCGCCATCTTTCAAAATACAATCGTCACTAGGGATACCGTGCACAATAACGTCATTGACCGATGTACAGATGCTTTTTGGATACCCTTCGTATCCCAAGTCAGATGAACGTGCACCATTTGCGTGCAACCACGATGCAACCATACGGTCGATTTCACCGGTGGAAATACCCGCCTGAATATATGGTGTAATATAATCAAAACAACGCGCCACCAAATCGCCAGACGCACGCAGGCGTTTGAAATCTTTTGGGGCATAAACAGATGCTAACATTTTTCTTAGTTCCTTCTCTTGATAGACAAACGGTTTGCGCGCAAGGCCAATTTCAGTGCGAAATCACGAAATAAAACCTCGACCGGCATACCGGTTGTACGAATTTGCCGTTCCAATTCAGACAGGCGTACCAGCACCCCATCAATTTCCGATGCAGGCCAAATCTTCATTGCCATGTTGAATTTATCGCGAACTTTCCAAAACAAGTTCGGCAGTTGCCCATCGACAACCGCAACCTGTAATTTTTTGAAATGCATTTGTAATTGGCGCAACAGTTTGTTTGAATCAACGCCCGTGTACAGTAATCTGTCCAGTGCCTGCATCGTTTGGGCGATATACCCCGCCGTCAGCGAATAAAAGAAATCGTCCGCGACAACCGCGCCTGTATCCGGCAGACATTTTTCCACATCGTCCAATTCAACGGTCTTTTTATCATCGACATACAACGCAATTTTCGTCAAGAATCCACGCGTAATTGCGCGGTCGCCACCCAAGTGCGCCGTCATATATGCCATCGCGTCGGGTGTGATTTGCTTGATACCCGCCGCCGCGGACAGTTCACTGCGTATCAATGTTGCCAATGCGCGCGCATCGTCGGTATAGCATGGCAATGCGGCAACATTTGTTTTTTTATCATCTTCGAAATATGTACGCAATGATCCCGTGCGCAAATCACCGGCACATACCAATACCGTTGCGCACAGGCCACTGTGTTCAATCAGTTCGGCAATGCGCGATGTCATCGCATCGCCCGCGCCAGATATAATAACCATTTTGCGGCCACCAAACATTGATGGTGTGCAACTTTCCGCGAACAAGGCATCTTGCTTGTCCCGAAAATCATCGGCATCCAGTGCAAACAGATTGTCTTTGTCTATTTCCAGTTTTTTGATTGCGGTATCACAATATTCATCAATACGACCGGCGTCCGGCCCATACAGCAATACCGCCGTAATTTTTTCAATACCTGCGTTAAAATCTGGTTCTTTCCATTTCATTATTTCTGACCACCGGATTGTGATTGTGCGCGTGATGTTTCGGCGATTGTACGTGTGCTGATTTTATCGGCCAAAACCATGATTGCATTTCTGACGGCATTATTATATGACGCGTTCGCCGCAACCAAGTACCGCACAAATGTGTATGATTCAGACGCCTGTTCGACACCGTGCGCGATTTCCACATCCCCACGGCGCAACGTGTAATTTGCGCGCAGGCCAACCTCTTGCCAGGTGGCGTCACCGGTTGTTTCCAATGCCTTGTACTGGGTATATGGTTCGGCCAAATCAATGGTCAATGTGTATTCAGCATCGGACGTGCGCGCACCACCAAATTTTGCGTTCAATGCATTACGTAATTCAATCCCGTTGATGCCGCTGATTGGTGCAACATAGATGTCTGTATCGCCCCCAGAAAACATAGGACGAAAACCACACGCCCCCAACGTCAAAACACATAAAATCACCAGAATTTTCTTCATTGCGCATGTACCCTTTTTTTATGTCCGTGTGCGTTTTCCTGTTGCTTTTTGTTATTATATTACTTAGAGTTTTAATAAATCGCAAGAGGGAATGATGAATATTTTTCTGATGGTATTGGTGGCTATATTTATGTTGGGATACTATATCATCGACAGTCCCAGTGTCCGCGTTCCAGAAATTGAAACAGAATATGCCGCCCAACGTGCTGATTTGCACGCGATTGCCCAGTGCGCGGCCGCGGTTCATAATGCCCAGATAAAGGGGACGACATTTGATGACGTTTGCGTCGCCCAGAACCAAATTGTCAGCCGGCTGTTCTGTATGAATGCCAGTATGAAAGAAACTGAATGCAAAATCGTAAAAAATAAAAAGCCCACGTACAGTTATATCATCACCGCGACCGGCGCGCTGAACCCAGACGAATACAACAGTATGTTTGAAATACTGGAACAATATTATTCTGATGCCGGTACATTCGGGATTCTGATGGACGGGAAAATTGTATCGGGCGCGATTGGTTCAAAATACACCGTGCCAAAAACAATAATGAAAGCAATGGAACTGGGCAGTGGGCAACTGGTGTACATGACACAATAT
>JAUNMD010000094.1 GCA_030531915.1 Pseudomonadota bacterium | reverse complement strand
AACACACCGACGAAGAGTTTATCGACTTCGTTCATCGCGGCAACGTCCATATAAACGCCAGTCCGCCCTGCCACATCATGAATGCGACGTGAACTTCAGGCCCACAATGCCGATGAGGAGCATGGCGGCAAAGAACATCCGCCACGCCGTAACCGGCTCCTTGAAGAACACGAGACCCACAACCACGGCACCCAGTGCGCCGATTCCCGTCCAGATGCCGTAGGCCGTGCCGAGCGGCAATGTCTTCATGGCCTGGGCCAGGAATCCGAAACTGATCAGCATCCCGATGACGGTCAGCACTGAATAGCCCACTTTACTGAAGCCATGCGACAGTTTGAGGCAGGTCGCCCACCCAACTTCCATGACGCCTGCGATGAGTAACAGTATCCATGCCATATGCAAGATTCCTTTTTTCTTTTTTGGCGTAGTATATCAAAATTCCGTCATGATCGCGGATTGGCTAGAAGCTCTGAGGGCTCTGCGCCTCTACGCGAAAGTATATTCGCCCGTAGATTTTCGGCGGTGGATGCGTTCACGGCGCGGGGAACGCGCGCGAAGTGCGCGAGAACGGACGACGGCCACGACGTTCGGTGAATTCGATGGCTCGTACAAGGCGTTCGATTGCATGCACCATCTCTTCATTCATCGGGAAACGGGCGTGCAGACGTTCGACCGTCTCTTTCGCGCGCTTCAGCTTGGCAAGACGCTTGTCGGATGCCGCACGGTCTTCGTCCGTCGCCGTCAGTGCGGCGATGAGCGCGTTTGCCGTGTTCGTCGCCTCGACCTCGACTTGCGCAAGCGCGGCGGATGTGCGGACGTAGCCGACGGCGAGCGCAGCGAAAAGTCCGAACGCAAGGAGGAGCGCGGCGGCGGCACCCACGGCGGCGGACGGATTGCGGCGCGTCCAGAGTACAATCCGCCGCAGGGCCGACGGCGGACGCGCCGCGAGCGGTTCATGCGCACGGAAGCGGCGAAGGTCGGCGGAAAAGGCCATCATGTCAACGTAGCGGTCGGCAGGATCGGCGGCTGTCGCCTTGTCCAGGATCGCCGCAAAATCGGCATCGGGATGCGTGTGCAGATGCGGGGTGGCTTCCTCCGCAAGTGTTGCGCCAAGGGCATAGACGTCGGAGAGAACCGTCGCCCGTTCGCCGCGCAGGAGTTCAGGTGCCATGTAGCTGCGTGTGCCTGAGGCGTCGGTCGCCGCACCCACGAGACAGGCGAGGCCGAAATCGCCGACCTTGACCATGCCGTCTGCGCCAATGAGAATGTTCGCGGGCTTGATGTCCCGGTGCAGGACGCCACAGCCGTGTGCGTAGGCGAGCGCGTCCGCGACGGTGATGCCGAATGTCGCGACAGCATCGAGCGAGGCGAACACATGGTCACGCGCCGTCGAGCCGTCCACGTATTCCATCGCGAAGTAGCAACATCCGTTGCACGAACCCGCCGCGTACACGTCGAGGATGTTCGGATGGTGGAGCTGGGCGACAAGGTGCGCTTCGTCGGCGAACCGAGCGCGGAACGTCGGCGCATCCGAGAGGTGCGGCGCGAGAACCTTGACGGCGACCGTGCGGTCGAGGGAGCGTTGCCGCGCGGCGTAGACGACGCCCATGCCGCCGCGTCCGAGTTCGGCAAACGGCTCGAAGTCCGTGCCGTCGAGCGTGGGGAGGCTGGCCGTCTCGGAAGAGTCGGCCGTGCGCCCCGCAAGCGCATCCAGCTCGGCGGCAAGGCTTTTCAGGTTATCGGGAAGTTCCGTTGACATACTCTAATGTACGATAGTATACCAAAATATATGCAGAACCGATTGGCGGACTGGGCATCGTTTCTTTCTGAATGGCTCACACGGAGATACGGAGGCACGGAGAAGGCAATGGGTAAACTCGCGCGACGCGCTCCAAGGTGCGATATCTGAAGAAACTCCGTGCCTCCGTGACTCCGTGTGAGGTTATGGCGTTACGAAAGTTTCCCTGTCATCACCAACGCCACATGACAACGGAAATTTGGTATACTGCCCACGTTATTGAGGAATAAGCATGATTGTCTATCATGGCAGCAATATGGAAGTTCGCGAGCCGAAGTTGATTCGTCCGATTCTGCATTCGTCGGCTTTGCGGATGCTGAAGTTTGAGGGAAGCGAGGTCTACGGATGAGCGAAAAGCAATATGGCGCATTCCTTGCGGTCTTCTTGCCGTCCGTCGTCCAGTGCGTAGTGGAGGCTGACGGCGTTTCCGAAAATGAGGCGACTGCGCGGTTCTTCAGGTCTAGTCTTTTCGAGAAGCTGGCGGACGAGAAACTGAAACTGTGGCATTATTCCCCCCAAACGCTCTGTGAACTGTATCGGCAGGAGCGGGAGGACGGCAGAATCACATTTCCAGAAGAGGCCGGCTGATGAGCGAGGAAGGTGCGTATATGGTCTTCTGCATGGAGCTGTACCGACGCGAGAAGAACCTGACGGGAAAGCAGGTCGCCGATCTGTTCTCGCGCTACAATGTCTACGATTACATCCGAAAGTATTTCGGTGCCTTCCACACGATGAGCGAAAAGCTTGTGTTTGACGACATCGATGCCTATATCGCCCGACAAGGGGCGTAATTGAAAAAAGGCTTAACGCGCCCCTGTACGAAAGCACGAGACTTCCGTGAGCTTGCGCTGGAGGCGTTCGAGGGCACGCACGTGGCGGATCGATGCGGCCTTGGGTTCGATGCCGAGGATGGCGGCGCAGTCGCCGTTGCCGAGGCCGTCGAAATGGCGGAGAATGAGGATCTGGCGATCGGCGGCGGAGAGCGCATCCAGCGCGGCACGAAGGAACTTGTGCCGTTCGTCGCGGTCGACGCGCGAAGCGGGCGACGTGACATCGGCGGCAAACAGACCCCAGTTGAGACCGCCGACAGCCGTCTCGTCCGGCGCGTCGGCGACGGACACTTCGCGATAGGCATCGCGTGCGTCAGCCCCAAGGTTCTTGCGTTCGAGGTCGGCCAACGTCTGGAACAGGAGCGTCCGCAACTTGAAGTAGACGGGCACGTCCGTGTGCGTCGCGAAGTAGGCGGGCCGTTTCGCACACGCCTCATAGGTCGCGGAAAGGACATCATCCGGCGAGAAGCGCTTCAGCAGAACCGGCTTCAGGTTGCGCTCGGCAAGCGCAAGGAGGCGTTCGCGGTTCTCCGTGAACGCCCGCGCCAGCAAGGTGGATGTGTGCGCATCATTCATCACGACGTATTGTACCAAATTTGGCGGATATGGTTTTGTGTAGATTTTCGGCGGCGGATGCGTTCTTAGGCTTGTGGGGGGCGGAGGCACAGGGCTTTCGTCCGGCACACAAACGCATCAAGCACATCCGAAAGGAACACGAAC
>JAUNMD010000093.1 GCA_030531915.1 Pseudomonadota bacterium | reverse complement strand
CAGCATCAGCGCAGGTATACCGGCACGTAATTTATATGGAATTGTTTTTTTGACTGTCATCATTTCAAGAACCCCCTTTTTGGTCTTGGGCCACTGGGGATTTATTCCCAATATGGCCTATAAAGCAAAAGAGTCCGTAAAAACTTACGGACTCTCTCGCAATTATTGGTGATAAAAACACACGACGCCCCCACTTGTCGCAGATGCCACGCAGGGCGCACCGCCACCCACCCCAATGGGGCAAAATTCGGTAATGCGACATGAATAGAACATCTGGCAACTCGTTTGGTTGTGTGTGTTTTCTGCTCTTAGTCATAGTAAAATGTAGCCAAAACGTGTTTGTTTGTCAAGTAATAATTGCGCAAAAACAATACCCTAGGACAAAAATCATATTACGGTGTCACCAACCAGTGGGTTGGTTGGAAGGGCAGGCATTTTGCTGGGTCTGCTTTTGTGTCGACGCCTTCTTCAAACTTGCAACCATCCGCTTTTGTGCAGCTCATGGTGCACACTGTATTGTTGACGGCATTATATGATGCGGCTGGGTATGGTGAATATGTATCTTTACCGGTGTATTGTGGCGTCACATAATATGGGAATTGTGTTATAACCAGTACAAAACGCCCCCCTCTACATCTTACCTCTTTTCCGTTTGGAAATCCGTTGGCTGGATCTGGTGTTCCGCCGGCGATTATGTCCCCGCTGGTGCAGACCAATTTATAACTGGCATTTGGGTAATATGCGTCATTGTTATTAAATGTAAATGATTCAGTTGATACACCATTTGCAGAACTGGCTGGCAAGCATAGTTTTCGGCCGTTTATGGTTACCGTATCACTGGCACTGGCGCAGCAGTTGCCAAATGCATCTCTTATGTCCGTCTGGCAACAGTTGGTGAAATCTGTACCATCATTTTTTGTTCCGACAACAAATGTTTTGTCGGCACACGCCGTACCATCAGAAGACATACTGCTGCTGGGCAGGCATGAAATTGTCCCGTTATCTTCCAGTGGAATAAATCCGATGGCGCATGATGTGTCGCGGCAACTGTCGGCCTTTTGTGATGTGCCGGTATTTTTTGCAAACCATTTCAGCAATGTTTCCGTATCGCCGTCCATAATAATCTTGTTGTGCGAATCGTCTTCTTGCAACAGGGTGACAGGGCTGTATTCGCAATTACCCCACAGACGTTCAGAGATACGGCAAACCTTGCATTCTGTGCTGTCTGTATTTTTGCATTCTTTATCGGCCGCGCAAATGTCATAAATTGGTGCATCTTTGCTGGGTTCGTAACCGTACATCATGTTATAGAATGTGCCGTTCTGGATTGTTTCGGCGGCCAGCAAGCGTGCCCAAATGTTTTCAACCGATTCGCTGCCTGCGCTGGCCACGCATTCTTTGACCTCGTCCCAACAGGCCGTACGGTTGATGATGGACTTGCGGTTGACTGATGTCTGAATGTTTTCGCACAGACCAAAGTTACCAGAAATTGACTTGCACGACTGAATAATGCATGCACGCCCAACTTCGCGGCACGTCTGCATTACGGTGTCAAATGTCTTGTCCGTGGTGATGTCGGTAACGCCAGTATCCCAATCAACGTCGCCGCCCGTTGTCTTTAACAGTGCGGTGCACGCATTGCGGACATCGGCGCACATTGCATTTACGGTGCGGTCGGCCGCCACGCCAAATGTTGACAGGGCGCGCGCATCAAAATCCTGCAATGTTTTGGCGGTGTCGGTTAAACACTGTGCGGTCAGGGTTGTGCAACTCTGGCGGACTTCTTCCAATTTGCTGTCTTGGGCCAACTTGATTTGTGCCAATGCATCTTCGACAAATGCGTCCCATACGTTGTCGGCGATGTCTTGGCAATTTTCCATTGCGGGTTCCAAGAATTTCTTTTTTGAATTTAAGTATGAAACAAATACCTGATTCCCAGGTACGCTTGTCCATGATTGGTCGGTGTCAGGACGGCTGATTAAATTGCTGAGGTTTGACAGTTCAGATGTCAAGAATGCTTCGCCCGTTGATGGGTCGATATAACGGCCCGTGGTATCCAAACATTTTTCCAGATTTGTGCCGCATACGGTTGAATCCGTCAGCATGGTCAGCATCTTTTGCTTGCATGTCAAAATGTCGTCGGAATTACGTTTCTGGTAAATGTCCAAACGTGACATGTCCAGCAGCGCGCTGCCCTCGCGCAATTTTTCGCGCGCCTGATCATTCTGGGTTTCGTATGATTTTGCGACTGTGTTGCAATCTTGCTCGATTGTCATTTGATAGCCGCTCTCGACGATGGGTAATTCGTCGTCG
This sequence comes from Pseudomonadota bacterium, assembly GCA_030531915.1. Lineage (GTDB taxonomy): Bacteria > Pseudomonadota > Alphaproteobacteria > Rs-D84 > Rs-D84 > Enterousia. The sequence continues at coordinate 1,043 of JAUNMD010000093.1, read as the reverse complement.
GTGCAAACCTCTGCCGCCATTTCGCGACAAATTGGCAATGCCGCAGAATACAGGGCGGTTCCGGTCTTGGCCGTGGTGGACGCGCCCGACAGGGAATCCACCGTGTCAAATGCCGCGTCCGCGTTCAATGACAATGATATTGCACCCAACGATTGGTTGAAATTGCTGTCGTTGAAACTGGTGTTTAATTTCTTGGCAATCTCGTCCAGCATCTGTTTGGATTTAGACGTATCTTTTTGTTGGAATGCGGTTTCGCCCTCGGTCGCCTGATTTAATGCGGCGGCATCTTCCTTGTCCATGTTGACGGTCAGCAGACGTTGGTTGAAATCCAACATTTTTTCTTCGACCGTGCTCAGGTTCTTCTTGGCACTGTCAAATTCGTTGACGCGTGACGAACATGCGCAACGTTTCAGTTGGCTGTCCTTGTTCGCGCAAAATTCGTCCATGCAGTTATAGTACACCTCGCGACACTTTTTATAATCGCGATTGATGATGTCCGACGCGGTCAATTTTTGGGTTTCTGTATCCGTGGCGGCACGTGCGGTGGTGGTGCGGACGCCTGCGGTGCGCGCCGTGCGTGTTGGTGTTGTCGCCACGGTTGCGGTGCGCGATGTGGTGGCCCGCGTTGGTGTGGTCGCGGCGCGGGTAATTACCCCCTTGGCCGTGGTGGCCGGCGCGGTTGCACGTGATTGAACGGTTGATGTGGTGCGTGGGGAGATTGCGGAAATTGCACTGCGCCCCGATGTGATTGCCGATGCGTTGGTTGCGGTGTCGCGGGAATTTGTTGATGCGCGATTACGTGGATTTTGGGACGCCTTCTGTGATGTTTGCGTGCCGGCCGCTGTGCCACGTGCGGTGGCCGCCGATTGCGCGCCACGGGTCGAAACAGTGCCCGATGTGCGACGCGTCGCCGCGCGCGCGGTGGCGTCAGAATCCGTGGCATTTGCGCCAAAGACCGCGCCAATGCCCAGACACACAGCGAAAAACAGTTTAATCCCTTTCATTCTTGTCAATAATCTTAGCAAAATAATGAAATTGCGGGC